>CAZBKO010000037.1:0-18295 GCA_964492545.1 uncultured Lachnospiraceae bacterium | reverse complement strand
CTATACTACATGCATTAATCTCATCTGATTCTTCCTGATCATCAAGCTTTCCTTCTTTTTTGAGCTTACGCATAGCCATAAGTGCCATATCCATAAGACATACAAACTTATCACTTCTGCCCTTGAACATTTCATCTCTATCTGCAATATATTTGTTGTAAGCTTCTACTATAGGAGCCTTGTAATATCCATCCTTAAATTCAACATTCTTAAGCTCAGTCTGGAATGTTGTATGACGACAATGATCTGACCAGTATGTATCAAGTACTCTGATTTCAGTCATTGAAGGATTTCTATGTTCTTCACCCTTGAAGTAATTCTGAATATGAAGAAAATCCTTAAATGTCATTGCAAGCTTAAGTGAATTATATAATTCCTTAAGCTTGTTATTATCGTAATCTATAAATCCATCAAATACTATTACATCTGCTGGATCATCAAATACAGTAACGAGTGTTTCCGGCTTCTCAAGACCTGTTTCTCTTGAATCGACAGGGTTGATACAGAACGACTTGATACTCTCAAATTCTTCATCTGTAATTGTTCCTTCGATTACATATGTTGTAGCTGTCTTAATAACAGGCTCTTCATCTTCCTTTAAGAACTTTACACACTGTTCAGCTGAATCTGCTCTCTGATCAAACTGTCCTGGTAAATATTCTACGCTGAATACTCTGTCTGCATCCTTATTGTAAGGGAACTCATCTTCATACAATGTATCTACAGGTGGTTCTGAAAATACTGTATTAAGTGCTTTCTTATAAGTATCATCTGAAAGATTCTCAATGTCATAACGTACAAGAACTCTAACTCCTGTAACAGTCTTGATATCAAGATAATTTCTTACCTCGTGTCTAAGTTCCTTTGCCTTAACTGCATAAGGTGCTTGCTTCTCAACGTAAACTCGTTTAACTGTGCTCATAAGTACCTCCGTATGTTGTTACTGATTATATTTTGAATTTAACTTCTTTATTATAACACGTTCCGATATAATTGCCATAGAAAAAATTAAAATCATCAAAATACCGAAAATGACTCCAATTCTTATACATATATCTATGAAAAATGTCTGAGGAACAATATTTATAAGGTTGTCTGTATCCGGGTCAAGCAGCCACATATCATTGTTAAAAAATATGTGATGAAACGTTATAAATGCTCTGTCAAAATTAATGGCTATCACTGTAACCAATGTACCCATGCAGACAGCTATTGCAATAATTCCTTTCCATATTCCACTGCTGATATACTTTGCTTTTTCAAGCTTGGTCTTCTTATTAAACGCTGTAATAATGACTGCAGTCAATACAATTAGCAATAGACAGAATCGTCTAATCCATATGGCTGCAATAAACAATATTCGGCAATCTGCCATGTGTGCCTTTTCCCTGTCATTAAAAAATTCCTTCTGTTCTCCACCTATTGTAGTCTGAATGATTAGATTCTCTCTGTCACCTCTTAAGTATTTCATCATACCATGGGTAACATCCATAAGGTCATCCATTTCCATATTAACACTGGATAAAACATCATTTTTCTCATATTCATCTCTATAGAAATCCCAATCGCCATATGCTGCAATCTCAACTGCTGTAATAAGTACAATAATAAATATTGATAATACCATTACCGTTCTGCAAATATTATTAAGTATCTTCATTCTTTTGTTTTCCTTCCCAAAATGCTTCTAAAATTTCATTAACCTGTGAAAGCCTTGTATACTGCATGTCGCTCCATTCCTGTGGAAAAAGAGTTCTTGATGAATTCTCCATAAATCTCTCGTCAAGTAATGCTATTACACCAACATCATCATTTGTTCTAATAACTCTACCGGCTGCCTGGAGAACTTTGTTCATACCTGGATATCTATATGCATAGTCAAATCCATTCTCACCTTCGTGTTCGTCAAAATGTCGTTTCAAAATTTCTCTCTCTGTGCATATCTGTGGTAAACCAGTCCCCACAATAATACTTCCAATGAGATTGTCATGCTTTAAATCAATTCCTTCTGAAAATATCCCGCCCAGCACACAAAATGCGACCACGTTTCTATTATTGGCAAAATTATCTAGAAATTGTTCTCTGCTCTCCTCATTCATATTTGAGCTCTGCATAATATATAATATACCATCATCATTCATTGGTAAATACTTATATACTTCTTCCATAAGTCTATATGATGGAAAAAATACCATATAGTTTCCACTATGTGCCGTCACAATTGTCCTAATATATTCGTATATTTTCTTGAATTCACTTTCATTTCTTCTGGTATATCTGCTAGACACATCGCTTGCTGTTACAATCAGCCTGTTTTCAACGTCAAATGGCGAACTTGTATATATAGCATAATCATTTATATCACCTGTCAGCAGCAACTTGTAATAGTTAACCGGAAGCAGCGTAGCTGAGAAAAAAATTGTAGTACGTCCTTTATCCATACATTCACAAAGATTCACGGAAGGATTGATGCAAAAAAGCTTAAGTAGAAAATCTCCATGTTCATCAAATGAACAATATATTTCATAATTCTCATCAAGCCTGTCATGTATTGCAAGAAAATTTCTGATTTGAAAATAAAAATCAAGTGTTTCATCACGACCTGAAAAATCTTTATTATCATCGAGTATTTTTTCAAGCATAGTCTGAATCCTCATAAGTGGAATAACGATTTCTCCCACGTCATCTAATACTTCATAACTCTCGCAATCTCTTTTGTAATTAAGCATAATTTTGTTGCATTTACTCAGATTCTTAACGATTGATGATTTCTCACCTTTAATAGGTGTTAGTATCTTACGCACCACCATAAAATCTTCTTTTTTGATTGAAGCGCTGTACATTTCCCTTGCACGTTCGACAAGATTATGCGCCTCATCTATGAGAAATACATACTCCCCTTTTGACCCCTGCGCAAAATATCGTTTTAGGTATACATTTGGATCAAATACATAATTATAGTCACATATTATCCCATCAACCCAGTTACTTATATCAAGTGCCATCTCAAATGGGCATACATTATGTTTTGATGCATATATTTCGATAACCTCCCTGGTTATGTGATATTCGTTGGAAATCACATCAAATACTGCATCATTTATTCTGTCAAAATGACCATTTGCCCTGGTGCACGCATCAGGATTGCATTCACATTCTTCATTTGAACATATCTTCTCCTTAGCAGTTAGGGTAACATTCCTAAATACCATATTACTTCGTCTAAGAATATCAAAGGCCTCTTCAGCCACAGTTCTGGTAATTGTCTTGGCAGTCAGATAAAATATCTTCTCTGTCATTCCCTCTCCCATACTCTTAATTGTCGGAAATACTGTTGACATAGTCTTACCAATTCCCGTAGGTGCCTGTATAAATAATCGTTTCCTGCGTGATATAGTTCTATATACAGATACAGCAACATCTCTCTGTCCATTCCTGTATTCATAAGGAAACTGCAATGGCTTAATTGATTCATTTCTTTCATTCCTACTTCTTACCATGAATCTAGCCCATTTCAAATATTCTTCCATCAGTTCATCAAACCAACTGCTAATTTCCTCAAAAGAATACTCTTCTCTAAAACGTTTTATCTCCTCAGATTCAATATTGCAGTATGTCATCTGTACTCCAATGCTATCTAAATCATTCTGTAAAGCGTAAATATAGGCATAACACATTGCTTGCGCCTTGTGTACACCTATAGGTTCTTCTAACTTATTTAGATTGAGATAAACTCCTTTAATCTCATCTATTGTTACTATCTCATCATCCTTCTCAATAATTCCATCTGCTCTTCCCTCTATTAGAATTGTGAAATCATCATAATCTAATTGCAGCTTCAAGGATACCTCCGCTGTGTATCCAACTCCCATCTTACCTTGTATCTTTCTATGCATCCTGCTTCCCTCGGCCATTGCATCAGCATCCATTGGAGCAGTCCTTCTGTTGTCTATACTGCCAGAACGCAAAATGAATTCCACTAGGTTACGAACTGATATCTTAAGACTAAATAATTCGTTTTCCATGGGAATTCATACCTTTCTAGCATCTATGATACTGCATATTTATCAAGCATATTTTCAAAGCTTAAATCTTTCTCTCCATACTTTACAACCAAATCCCTGGTTAAGTCAAGACTTAATACTCCTAATAGTGATTTTGCATCAATTGCAAATCTATTATATTGAATATCAACATCAAAATTGAACTTACCTACCTGATTAACAAAATTCTTTGCACTCTCAACTGAATCAAGCTTAATCTTCTTTGCGTACATACATATCATCCTTTCAAAATGTTCTCCCCGCAGTTCAAAAAAACTTGCAATTATATTTAAGTTTCCTTGATTTCAATTGTTATAACATTTTGACATTTTTTTGTCAATACCTAATTAATAAACTCTGTCATGTGTTTTCTATATAGTAATGGTACATTATTTCGCTGTAACGAATAGTTAGTCCTCTCCTTTATGGCAATTGTATTAAAGAAAACTTTCCACAAATCACTGTAAATATCAGCCTGATTGTCCGATACGGAATCCTTAATACTCTCCATATACTTATCAAGATATTCATCAAGCTCTATATTATTATGTATATAGTAGGTGTTGTTTCTGCTATGAATTCCACATATCTTTCTATTCTCATCATAAATCAGAAAATTCTCGCTGGGAAATCTGTCTGAAAAATGATCCATTACATGAACCATTACATTCGCTCTAGGTGTTATTCTTGCACATAAAATCTTTCCTGGAAGCTCTTCAAACCTAAGAATTTCAAGATAAAAATGCGACTCATTCCAAACCTTTTTTCGAATATCTTCACATCTTATAACATAGTAATTAGTGTAATCTGTAGCAATATCTCTTCCGCTTGACAGACCATACATAATAAATCCAAGTATCATATTACACTTGTCGCTATCATTACTTACAGCAACACTATATACCATATCAAGTGCAGCCTCTGATATCTTTCTTCTAATAGTATTAGAAACCTTAGCACTCTTGTCAAGTTCGGTAGCAACATCAATATACTCTGTAAACATCTCAATATTATACTCACCATTCGTAATAATTCCAACCTGATGTCCTCGATATGACCATGCATTATATATGGCTGTCAATATTCCATCATAGCTGTCCTCGCACACCAACATAATCTTTCCCATACTTATTGCTCCTATATAAATCCTAATATTGAATGCAACCACCACAAATACTCATGGTGTCATATACCCTTGAGGCTAGTACTTATCCCATCTCAAACAAGCTCATCTGATGATACACCACTCCATCATCCTGTGCAAATGGCTTAGTATCATTATATACTAAATTATTGGTTATATATCTCTCATCCATTCTGATATTGTACATCATTCTTCCCTTACATGTTATAAAGAAAACAGCTCGCTTGAGTACAACACCCATTTTCTTAAGATGCTCAAAGTCCACGGTTCCGTACTGTCTGGCAGCAATAATTCTTCTGGCGGACTTCACTCCTATACCAGGGACCCTTAACAGGGTATAGTAGTCTGCTCTGTTGATTTCAACCGGAAACTTCTCTAGATGTCTCACTGCCCAATCACATTTCGGATCAATTAGAGTATTAAAATCTGGTCTTGATTCATCAAGCAATTCTCCTGCCTTAAATCCGTAGAATCTAAGCAGCCAATCTGCCTGATAAAGCCTGTGTTCTCTAAGAAGTGGTGGCTTCTGATCAAGTGATGGCAGCAGTGAATCCTCATTAAGAGGTACATATGCAGAATAAAATACCCTCTTCATCTTATAATTAGAATACAGTGCTTCTGCAACAGACATAATCTGAAAATCATTCTCTGGTGTAGCTCCCACTATCATCTGTGTACTCTGTCCTGCTGGAACAAACTTATCGACCTTGACCTTAGTGGACAAATTAGTTCTATTGCGCTTCATAACCATAAGTTCCTGTCTTCTTCTTGAATTATCTTCAATACCTGTCTTGATCTGCTTAATCGGATTAAGAATATTCTGTCTGCTCTTATGTGGTGCTAGCAATCTTAAACTGTCTCCCGTTGGCAGCTCCAAATTAACGCTCATTCTGTCAGCAACGAAGCCAACCATATCAATAAGTTCTTTGGATGCTCCTGGTATTCCCTTAACATGAATATATCCATTAAAATTATACTTATTACGCAGCATAAATACTGTCTCATATATAAGCTTCATTGTGTAATCCGGACTCACAAACACTCCTGAGCTCAAAAACAAACCTTCTATATAATTCCTTCTATAAAATTCTATAGTAAGTCTACATATCTCCTCTGGTGTAAATGTAGCCCTCTTATTATCATTGCTTGATCTGTTAAGACAATACTTGCAATCAAAAATACATTCATTAGTTAGTAATATTTTGAGTAAAGAAACGCATCTGCCATCTGCCGAAAATGTATGGCAAATTCCACAGCTTCTGGTATTGCCTATGCTTCCCTCCTTACCATTGCGGTTCACCCCACTGGATGTACAGGCAACGTCATACTTGGCTGCATCAGATAATATTTCAAGCTTCTCATCAATTGTCATATTCTCTTGAATAACTGCTGACATCTCGCACCTTCTTTCGAACATTTGTTCTATTATAATATCACATAATAATTCGAAATACAAGTATAGAATCTCCTATAACGCAAAAAAATCCTCTGATTTTCATCAGAAGATTTTCATAATTAATGAAGTTTGTATAATTTTGGGTAGTAACACAACACTGCTTTACCAAGTATTGCGCTCTTTTTAACATATTTATTATTCCAATATCTTGCATCCTTAGAGCTGTTTCTGTTATCACCCAGCATTAGATAACTATCCTCCGGAACTTCAAAAGTATACGGTCCTGTAGCGATTACCCACTCTTCTTTTAGATAATCTTCCTCGAGAACAAATTCTTCTCCTCCGTCAGCAGGAGTTATATGTATAATTCCATCCTCAATTCTCACTGTCTCACCCGGAAGTCCTATAACTCTCTTAACATAATTAGTCTGTGGTTCATCCGGAGCCTTAAATATCATAATGTCTCCTCGTTTTGGATCTGAGAACCAGTATGAAAATCTAAGACCTATTATCTTGCTTTTTGATGCAATTGTGTTTTCCATTGATCCGGTTGGAACACTGGCATTTACAATAACAAAACTATTGATTAAATATGCTGCTACAATTGCAAATCCTATAACTGCTATCCAACTACACACTTCTCTAAAAATCGCATCCTTCTTATTATCTGAATTATTCTCGGGCGTTTTTCCCTGCTCTTCATTCACTTCCAGCTTATCATTGTCTTCCATTAATGCACTAACCTCCTGTACTGTTAATCTTATGCTTCTAACTTTTCTGTTACCATCTTAACAGCATCTGCTATATAAATATTATCGGCCTTTTCAAATATGCCGTTATCAACCATCTCCGCAATTTCTGGAACAATTGGCATTTTTCCAAGTACATCAATTCCCATCTCAGCTGCAGTGGCATCTATTTTGCTCTCACCAAATACGTTTATCTTCTTTCCACAATCCGGGCACTCCAAATAACTATAGTTTTCAATTAATCCAAGCACCGGAATATGCATCTTTTCAGCCATGTTATAAGCCTTCTTAACTATCATTTTTACTAAATCCTGTGGTGATGTCACAATTACTATTCCATTAACAGGAAGCGACTGAAATACTGTTAGAGGAACATCTCCTGTTCCTGGAGGCATATCTACTAAAAGATAATCTAAATCTCCCCATAGTACATCTGTCCAAAACTGCTTTACAACTCCTGCAATTACAGGGCCTCTCCATATAACAGGATCTTCATCATTTTCAAGAAGAAGATTTACAGACATAATTTTTATGCCTTTCTCTGTTTCTGCTGGAAAAATACCATCTTCTGTTCCCGTTGCCTTGTCTGTTATTCCAAACATCTTAGGAATTGATGGACCTGTAATGTCTGCATCGAGAATTCCTACATGGTAACCCATATCAGCCAATTTCACTGCCATTGATGCAGTTACAAGACTTTTACCAACTCCACCTTTGCCACTTACAACACCAATAACATGCTTAATATTGCTAAATGCATTCAGCGACTCTAACATTGATTCATTCTTATGCGAACATGTGGCACAACTTTCTTCAGTACATGTAGTACTATTACATCCTCTTTCCTCTGCCATTATTTTTCTCCTTTAAATATCTTATTTTCAAATTCTTCACTATCGATTGGCTTGGAATAATAAAATCCCTGAGCCATGTTGCAGCCGATGCCAAGTAGGAATTTCGCCTGCTCTGCATTTTCCACACCCTCTGCAATTACTCCCATATTTAGCTCTCTGACCATGTTAATGGCTGAAGCAATTATTGCTTTTCCCTTATCAGTAGCTACTGTTTCATTCAAGAATTCCTTGTCAATTTTCACAATATCAACATTTCCATCCTTAAGCATATTAAGTGATGAGTATCCTGAACCAAAATCATCCATTGATACTGTAAATCCATTATTTCTAAAGTAATCCATTGCACTGTATAACTGCTTGGTATTATCTAAAAATGCACTTTCAGTTATCTCTAACTCTAACAACTCGTGTGGTATTTTATATTTATCTGTAATGTCAAATATTATTTTTCTCAATTTTTCATTAAATATGTGTACTCTCGAAACATTTACAGACACAGGGACAACATCATATCCATTATCTAACCATTCCCTAATCTTACGGCAGGTTTCTTCCCACACATATTCATCCAGCTTGATTATCAGGCCATCTCTCTCAAACAAAGGAATAAAATCATTAGGTGGAATCAATCCCTCTTCCGGATGCTTCCATCTTACAAGCGCCTCTGCACCTATTGGCTTTGATGTCTGAATGTCATATTTGGGCTGAAAATACACAACAAATTGATGGTCATCAAGAGCACTTAGCATCTCATTTTCCATCTTTTTATCCTTTAGCATCTTCGCTCTAGTCTGTTCAGTGTAAACTGCATAATTGGTAATCATACTGCCTTTAACAGTCTCCAATGCAAGATCTGCATGATCACACAACACATCCAAATCTGTTTTCGTATCGGTAATGTCACATATTCCAAAATATGCAAATGGATGAATTTTTCCCTGATATTTCTCTAATTCAGTAGTTATCTGTTCCATCACAAACTTAAGGTTATCAAAATCCTTATACATATAACCAAATACAAAATTATCATCGTTTATTCTTGAAACAATATTGCTTCCTACATTCTTTCTCAAAAGATTGCTTACATATATTAGAAGCTTATCGCCCTCGTTCCTGCCAAACATTTCGTTTACAAGCTTAAAACTACCGATGTCCATTACAACAATTGCATATTTGTTGTCTCCTATACTAGTTATTTCCTTTTCATACAACTCCTGAAACTTCTCTTTAAGTGGAAGTTTTGTCAGTTCGTCAAAGCTCAAATTAGTCTTCAGCTTATTATAGGCCCCTCTGGATATAGCAATCAATACCACTATCAGCAGTATATCTGCAATGACAAGCAAAGCTATTGTTTGTCCATCCATTAGAACACCTCCTTCTCTAATGTAAACCATAACATTTAGTATACCATTTTTATTAGCTTTTGACACTACTTTTTAAACAAAATTGATATTTTTATTATTGCATCTTGTAGTTTTGAATACTACGTGTTATAATACCGATATTGTAATATCTATACTTTTATAAAAGAAAAGGACGTGTATTAATGAAATTTAATATTGTAAGTGACGGAGCATGTGATCTGCTCCCAGAATATACTACTGAACATAATGTTTCAATTGTTCCATTTTATGTATCTTTTGACGGTGAATCTTATTTAAAAGAACTTGTAGATGTTGATCACGATGCTTTTTATAAGAAAATGGTTGAAGAAAAGGCAGTTCCTAAGTCTTCGCTTCCATCTGTACAGGATTATGTTGATATATTCGAACCATTACTTAAGCAGAACTTACCTATAATTTGTATTTGTATCACAAGCAAATTTAGTGGATCATATAATAGTGCTCAGACTGCCAGAGGAATTATTCTTGAAAGTCATTCTGATGCACAGATTACAGTAATCGATTCGACCTTGAACACTGTAACTCAGGGACTATATGTTAATGAAGCCGTTCGGTTACGTGATGCTGATTATTCCTATGAAGATGCTGTCAGCAAGCTTGAATCAATCAAGTCTTCGGGAAGAATATTCTTCACAGTTGGTTCCATGGAATATTTAGTAAAGAACGGTCGTGTAGGAAAGCTTGCTGTTCTTGCAGGCGATAAACTCGGTATTAAGCCTCTTATCGTTATGGAGGATGGTGAGATTGGACTTGGTGGTATAACAAGAAGCCGCAAGAAATCTAAGCTTGGTGTTCTCAAGCTTACAAAAGAGTTTTTTGAAAAGAATAAGCTTAATGTTAATGATTATAGTTTTTACATAGGAACCGGCTTTGAATATGAAGAGGCTAATGAATTTCAGAAAGAATTTGAAGAATTTATGAATGTCAAATGTAATGAAGCTGTTAAGGCTCGTATTGGAGCTACTGTAGGCTGCCATACCGGTCCTTACCCATTAGGTATTGGCTTGATTAAGAAAGTTTTTTAATTTTATTTTTCCTTACGAATTTTTTTCGCATGCCACGGAGTGTTTGGCATTACATAAAAATACCGCATTATCAGCTTTTGTGATAATGCGGTATTTCTTTATTTATCTGAATATGTTTTGTCTGCTTCTATTTCGAGTCCTGGTTCCATTGATGCCGGATACTGATTTTCTCCATCATTAAATATTACCAAGCCAGTCTCCCAAGCTTCCTCAAATGTGTAGCTGTATACTCCATTACCTTCATCGGTCATGGCTGCTCCCGGCCATTCTGCATTCGTTTTAGTTGTTGATGTTGATTCATCATATACATATGCATTCACTTCATTAGACCATGATGATGGCTTCTCAAAGTATATCTTTGTTCCAGACACAATACCTACTTTCTTAGTAAACACATATGTCATAGTTGTCGTAAGTCCTGATTCACTGGTACCCTTTAATGTCAATGATGCTGTCATATCATCTGCTGATTTTGGAGATATATCTATTGTATCGCCATCTTTAAATTCGGTTTCTGCTCCACCATTATAGCTATATGTAGACTTTGTTGTATCCTGTGCCTTTAAGGTAACTGTCAATGTATCAGTATTGTAAATACAATTTGTTCCTTCTTCTATCATAACTACCGGTCTTACTCCCGATTCGATATAGCCATCATTGTACAGAACAACAGCACTTCTTGCTGCAAGTGTACCTGTTATCTTTCCATCAGCTACTGTATAAGATGTAGAACCATCTACTCTGTTGGTATATGATCCATTTTCAAGAGTTACTGCCTGATCTAGTGTCTTTGTATCATCAGATGCATTTACAATTACAAGACCCTTAGTACCTCTCTCTATAAATACTACTGAATCATCCGAACCTAAATTGTATAATTTCTCTTCCTGTCCTACCATTGCATTTCTAAATTTGTTAACTGCTGTAACCGTAGCATTCTTATATACATAACTTCCTGCTACACCGATTCGATTCATTGTTCCCCACATATTATCTTTATCACTGCCATAAGGTCTTGCAAAGAATAATGGTGTTCCATCCTTTCTTGCACATACATACGCCCATGCAAGTGTTACATCCTCTTCAGTTAACTGTGTAGATTCACCAGATGTGTAATTATCATGTGATTCCACCCATGTAACTACTGAATTTGAACTTCCAACATTATATGCTGTTATATTGTTCAGATTAAATTTCTTTAAAACAACTGCTGTTCTAACTGCCTGTCCATAATTACTTGCTGTTGCAGCACCTATTGCTGATATATAGTCGGCAATTCTATCATTATCGCCCTGCAATACCTCGCCATAATTAAAAATAGTATCAGCATTATTTATTTCAGTTGTTACTCTCTGCCAAAAATTATTTTCTGTTACGCCAGTATCCTTTGGATCATCACTAAGTCCAATATGCTTAGCTGTATCGTATCTAAAGCCATCAGCACCACATGAAATACATTCATTCAAATAGCTTATGAAATAATCCTGAAATGCTTTGTTTTCTGTATTAACGTCATTAAGACCACCCTGCTGATATAATGTGCACTGAGCTCTGTCCGCATAACTCTCTATAGCAGTTTTTCCTGTTGTATGATAAAGCTTATCAATTCCACCTGCCGCATTTATCAAATCCTGTGATACTGAATCAGTATCACCTGTTGTATGATTAGGAACTACATCAACAATTACCTTAATTCCATATGAATGTGCTTTCTCACACATTGCCTTAAATTCATCCTTTGTTCCAAGCTGATAATTACCAATTTTCCAGTCAGTTGGCTGATAATGATAATACCATTTACCCTGTCCCATTAATTCCATTCCACCGTTACCACCAACTATGCATTCATTTGCAGGTGATGTCTGTATTGCAGAATATCCTGCTGAAGCAATATCTTCCATTGATTCACCTATTGTGTTAAATGACCATGCAAAGCATTGTAAAATTGCCCCATCCTGAATCTTATCTGTTAATCCATAATCCTTATCTGTTGTCTGCTCGTTATTCGTAGCAGATGTTGTTTCGTTATTGCTGTCTTTCTTACTGCACCCTCCAAACATAGTTCCTACAACCAAAGTTGCTGCCATTGCAAATGCAATGATTCTCTTCTTTCTCATTGTACACTTCTCCTTTAATATATTCAAATGGGGAGCTTTCTCTACTGAGATAAACTAACCTTACTAATTCTAATATTATTTACATATAATGTCAAATGAAAATGGTGTGACTATTATAGTCACACCATTTTCATAGTTATTATTTATCGTTCTTCTCTTCTTCTAATCTTCCATATAGCTTAGCAAGCTTGTTGAGCTTCTTAGCATGTTCAGCTGTTAACTGTCCTGCTGTCATTCTCCATTTCCAGTTATCTCCAACTGTACTAGGTGTGTTCATTCTAGCTTCATTACCAAGTCCCAATATATCCTGTACCTGGAATATTGCAATAGATGCAACACTTGCATATGCTGTTCTTAATACTGCATCTGAAATCTCTTTCTTGCTTGTAATTCCCATATATTCATATGCATATTTAAGTTCCTTAGCAGTCTGTGCTCCAAAGTAACCCATAACGGTTTCATTATCATGTGTTCCACCATATACAACCATATTCGGATTGTAGTTATGTGGTAAATGTTCATTATCTGTACCACCGCCAAAAGCAAATTCAATAATCTTCATTCCAGGATATCCTGAGTATGCAAGAACATCCTTTACTTCTTGAATGGCAACACCTAAATCTTCTGCTATAATCTTAGCATCTCCAATTGCGCTATTTATTGCATCCACAAGCTTGGTTCCAGGTCCAACTCTCCATACGCCTTCCTTAGCTGTAGTACAATCAGCTGCTATAGAATAATACTTAACTACACCAATAAAATGATCTATTCTTATAATATCGTATAGCTTTGAGTTGCTTGACATTCTAGACTTCCACCATGCAAATCCTGTTTCTTCCATCTTAGTCCAGTTGTATAAAGGATTTCCCCATAACTGACCATCCTCTGAGAATGCATCAGGTGGTACACCTGCAACATTAATTGGCTTAACGTCTTCATCAAGTTCAAATAAATCCTTGTTAGCCCAAACATCAGCACTATCAAGTGCTATATAAAGAGGAATATCTCCAATTATCTCAATACCATTTTCATTAGCATATGCTCTAATATTATTCCATTGCTCAAAGAACTTATACTGGCAGAATTTCCAAAAATCAATCTCATCACCTAAAAGCTTAGTATACTTATCCATAGCTTCAGGTGTTCTCATCTTAATATCATCATCCCATTTCAACCATTCTTGATTATCAAAATGAGCCTTAACTGCCATATACATACTATAATCGTCAAGCCAATATGCATTAGACTTAACAAATTCCTTGTAATCAGCATCGTTCTGATGTGTACTGTTTGCAAATGCAGCATGAAGTACCTTAAATCTAGATTCATATACTGTTGCATAATCAATATACTGTTCATTATCTCCCCATGGATATTGTGTAATATCCTTCTTAGAGATTAATCCTTCTTTTACAAGATAATCTAAATCAATAAAATATGGATTTCCTGCAAATGCGGAAAATGATTGATATGGACTATCTCCATAGCTGGTTGGTCCTACTGGAAGTACCTGCCAGTAACTCTGTCCTGCTTTCTTTAAATAATCAACAAACTTATATGCTTCCTTACCAAGTGTTCCTATACCATACGATGTAGGTAAACTGCTTATTGGCATCAAAAGGCCCGCACCTCTCTTGAGATTCTGAATCCTGCCACACTTCTTTTCTGTAGTCATTATGTCACCTCGTCAACAATCTATTTAATAGTATAATTTTATCATTGAGGCACTATAGTGTCAATGTTTATTACACAAAAAATCCCTTGTATAGGATAATTAATTTCTCCAATACAAGGGATTAGTTTAATTCAATTTACTAACATAATCTAGCTAAAAAGTAATCAAATTAGTCGTTCTTTTTCTTCTTCTTTGAAACAACTACGATAACTACAACTGCAACTACTGCAACACATGCAATAATTATTAATGTTGTTGAGCCATTGTCTTTTTTGCTTGATGTAGTCTTGTTAGAATCAGAAGCTGCTGTTGTCTCTTTTTCTGCTGTCTTATAAGCATCAGCATCTACTGTTTCACCTTTTACAAGTACCATAGCTGAAATAGGAGCAACCTTAACACTTCCTGATACTGTTTCAATTACATCTGTGCCAGCCTTTTCAGCATTAACACAAACTTTCCAATCACCATCTGGAAGAGTAACTGTTGTTTCTGCATTATTTGAGTTGAATACTACAAATATACCATCAGCAACTTCCTTGTTAACTCCACCTTTTACGTTAAATGCAACTACATTAGCATCTAATCCATCAACTACTGATACGTTGTTAGCAACATCTTCAGCTGTTGTAAGTCTTAATGCTGCATGGTTCTTTCTAAATGCGATTAAGCCTTTGTAGTAATTAAATACATTCTTGTATGTGTCATTGTCTAATGTATCCCATTTTAAGCTGTTAACTGCATCAGATGATGCGTAACTGTTGCTATCAAATGTTCCATCATCTTTAACCTTTGATCTGAGCATTTCTTCACCTGCCTGCATGAAAGGAATACCTTCAGCTGTAAGGTAAATTGCTGCTGCTAAATTGTTCATCTTTACTCTATCTGCTTCTGAAGCTTCTGGTAAAGTACTTGTAATTCTATCGAACAATGTGTTGTTATCATGGCAAGATGCGTAGTTAACTGACTGTGCAGGTGTTGTACACCATGTAGGTGATGCACCCATCCAACATTTCTGTAACTTAACTTCCTGTCCTTCTAATCCTGTAACATATCCTGGTTCTGTTTCTGAGAATACGCTACCTTTTAATAAATCTCTGATTGTATCACTAAAGAATGCAAATCCTTCTGTCTTAGGTGAATTAACCTGAGTAGCCATCTCATAGCCTTCTTTAGTTAATGTTGTAGTCATTGTCCAACCTTCACCATAGAAAATTACATTTGGATGATTCTTATGAACTTCTTCCATAATAGCATTAATTGTCTCTGTATCAAGTAATCCAACTAAGTCAAATCTAAATCCATCAATATGATATTCATCTGCCCAATATGCAACAGAATCAACAATATACTTCTTAACCATTGCTCTTTCAGAAGCAGTATCATTACCACAACCTGAACCATTTGAATATTTACCATTCTCATCTACTCTTGAGAAATATTCTGGTACTAAGAGGTTGAAACAAAAATCTCCAGAACTCTGAACATGGTTATAAACAACGTCCATAACAACGCTAATATCATTATTATGAAGTGTCTGTACCATCTGTTTCATTTCCTGTACTCTTACAGCACCATTAGATGGGTCTGTTGAGTAAGATCCTTCTGGAACATTGTAGTTCTTAGGATCATATCCCCAGTTAAACTGTGGTGTATCAAGCTTAGATTCGTCAACTGAACCATAATCATATGAAGGTAATAAATGTAAATGTGTAATACCTAATTCTTTAATATGATCAAGACCTGTCGAAACTCCTGATGGAGTCTTAGTTCCTGTTTCTGTTAATCCTAAGAACTTACCAACATTAGTAATTCCTGAATTAGCATCTGTTGAAATATCTCTTACATGTAATTCATAAATAATTGCATCGTTAATTGTCATTCCTGCATGTGGATCAGAATCCTTATCCCATCCGTCAGGATTTGTAGAGTCGAGGTCTATAACCATTGCTCTATCACCATTAACACCTGTTGTTCTTGCATATGGATCACATGCTTCATTCTGTGCACCATTAACACTTACAGCATATGTATAATATGTACCATTTAAATCGCCTGTCTTCTCAGCAACCCATGTACCATTAACATCTGCTTTCATGTCTATTGATTCAATAAGATCATCTGTTCCCTTTGTACCTGACTTGTATAAATTAACTTTTAATGAATCAGCTGTTGGAGCCCATACTCTAAAAGTAGTCTTATCCTTTGTCCAAGTAGCACCAAGATCATTACCTGTATAAGTATAATCCTTTTCAAAAGCTTCTGTTGAATAAATACTTGGCATTGTGATCTTGTAATCATTACCATCAAAAGTAATTGTATAACTCTTAGTTGATTCGAGTTTCTCAGCAAGCTTAACTGCATATTCGTTGTTCTCTCCAGCTGTTACATCAGTAACCGCAACATCAGCTGAAACTCCTTTTACTGAAAATGCTGTCTTAAGATCACCTTCAATTACATCTGTCATAGCAACTGTAACAGTTGTATCACCATCATATTTTGCTGCTGCTACCTTAGTACCGGTTACTGCATCTGCTCCAAGTTTCTTTTCGTAGCCTTCTACGCCAGACTCAACGTAAATATCAACTGTTCCTGATACCATCTCTGATAAATCAATAAACTGATTTCCATCAAAGTCCTTGGTCCAGTCAGCAGTTCTTACTATAAATCCAACCTTAGTGATGCCTGGTGTAACTACCTTAGTTGCAACCATATCACCATCTTCTGAAACAAATTCATATGCTGCGCCATCTGCTCCGCCTTCTTCCCACAACCAAGCGTCCCAGCCTTCGTAGTTACCATCTTCTCTATGGTAATGCAATCTTAATGTAAGATCATCTGCTCTTGCAATTATTACATCATTAACAGATGTAAATACAGCTAAAAGCACCATTAATAATGCCATAGAAAATGCTTTAATTCTTTTCTTCATGTTATCCTCCTTGAGATTTGTTAAAATTGCCAAATACTGATATATAAATCAATGCATTTGTAGGTCAAGTATACCATAAAGATAGTATATTATAAAGCTGATTTTTACTTTTTTTTCACAATTAAATTGGATATTTTCTTGAAATTTCCGTTCAATATTGTGTAATCTGACATTAGTTCATCTTTATTTAAATTTTGTGGCGAAATGTTTGTGTGAATATAAAGTGAATTCAAACCAACATCATGTGCCCCCTTTATATCTGTAATTGGATCATTTCCAATCATAATACTTTCTTCCTTATTAAGTCCATATCTTTCAAGTACTATATTAAAGAAATCCTTTGATGGTTTTCTGCATTTCTCATCAGAAGAAAATACAATTCCATCAAACTTGTCATATATGCCAAGTAATCTCATTTCATATTCTGTGAAAACCTGTTGGGCATTAGATAACAAATAAATCTTTTTCCCTCTTTTATGTAATTCCTCTAATAGTTCTTCAACACCATCATACAGTTTAATATACTTAGTAGATATAATTCTAAAAAACTTACATGCTACCTTGCAGGTCTGCATATCCACATCTTTATCTTTTAGTTTAAATAGTTTCTTAAATACCTTCTCAATCTTTATCTCCGGATAATCAATGCCTGTCTTTTCTGCCAGCTTCTCCTCTTTGATTCTACACTGTTCAAAAAATGCTTTTTTCAGCTCCGATGGAGTATAATATGCCTCATAAAATCCATAAAATTCAGCCATTTTCTTCCATAAATATGAGTTCCATTCATTAGTATTTATGTCTACTAATGTTCCATACAAATCAAAAATGTAATTCTTATACATTGTTTTTCTCCTTTTAAAAAATTTATGTTAATTATATATAATAATCCCATTGTTTACAAGCACAAAAAAAGAACCCTCTCGGATTCTTTCATCTTCGTACCTTCAAAACCACACATTA
>CAZBKO010000036.1:0-18308 GCA_964492545.1 uncultured Lachnospiraceae bacterium | reverse complement strand
GCTGATTTTTGGGTATTTCAGCTTCTTTTTTCCTTGATTTACCCAAACTTGGTCACATCGTCGCCGGTCACAATACCTTTCACTCTAACATGCCACCCCTAGGCGCCAACCATAATATATTCCACCCTAACCTGCCAGCCTCGGCGCCGGTCAGCATCTTCCTTAGCTTCCTCGCGGCTTCACCTTTTTACTTTCCACACACTTCTTCCGCGCAGAACTATTCTAGCTATTACTACGTATATTATAGCTACTGCCTTGGGCATTTTTTCATCACACTTGCTTTCTATGCCCAAAAGTCTTTTTATTTTGGGCATAGCACGTGTCTACTTTGAATATTTTTCCAATTTTTTAATTTTGATGCTCTTTTTTGCTGATTTTTGGGTATATCAGCTTCTTTTTTCCTTCATTTACCCAAACTTGGCCACATCGACGCCGGCCACAATACCTTTCACTCTAACATGCCACCCCTAGGCACCGTCCGCAATATCTTCCACCCTAACCTGCCAGCCTCGGCGCCGGCCGTAATATCTTCCACCCTAACCTGCCACCCTCTTCCCACCTACCTCTATCAAAAAACACCGTGCTCTCCAATCTGGATTACACGGTGCACACATTATTTAATCGCTTTTAGCTGATATATCTCATCCGCCGCTTCAGTTACTCTTTTAGAATGCGTAATTACAATAACACATTTCCCGGCATCTGCAAGCTGTCTGAATATCTTTAAGATTTCCTTTTGCGTTTCCTCATCGAGATTTCCAGTTGGTTCATCTGCCAATAGAATTTCTGCGTCCGCCGCCATTGCTCTGGCAATGGCAACACGCTGTTGCTGACCACCTGAAAGCTTAAGAACACGTCTGGAAGCTTCATCATCACTTAAGCCTACCATTGACAATAATTCCTTTGCCTTCCTCTTCCTCTTCTTATCCTTCTCCTTCACGCCTGCAATTTCCATTGAAAGCACAACATTTTCGGTTGCCGTAAGGTTGGATAAAAGATTAAAGCTCTGGAAAATAACACCTATTTTCCTACACCTGTAATCATACTTATCATACGAACTAATGTTGTTCTCATGATAAAAAATATCACCTGTTTTTGGGGTGGCAAGGCCGGACATCAATGAAAGCAACGTTGTTTTACCTGCCCCTGATTTTCCTGCGATGGCATAAATATTACCGCCTTCAAATGTATAAGAAACATTATCAAGTACCTTTTTTGTTCCGTAGTTAAATCCTACATTGTTTAATTTCAATACTTCCATTATTTAATCCCTCCCTGCTAATATTGTAAGTGGCTCATATTTCATAATACTGCTTACTGACACAACACCGGCTATCAATGACACCAGTATACAAATTCCAAGGACTTCAATAAGAACCACCAGGTCAACTGAAGAAGAAATTTCCGAAATATATGAAGTCTCCTGAGAAGAAATTTCTGTCATTCCACCTTTCATTCCGCCCATGCCACGGCCAAATGACTGCTGTGTATCCTCAGCCTCGCTTTGTTCGGCTTCCACCTGCGACTCCAAAAGTGAATTTGCAACAGGCACTGACGCTGCACTACCTACATCAAGTCCAATAGCAACTGCTATAACTGTAATTGCACAAATCTCTGCCATAAACTGCATTGCAACCTTGGATTTCTTCATGCCAATCGCCGTAAGAACTCCAATCTCATATTTTCTCTCTCTTGTGCTAAACATATTGAATACCATAAGAATCGCAATGCCAATTACAAGAACCACAATAAGAAAATACTTTGATAATTTGCTTAGTGTTTCAAGGGGTACAAGGCTCTCCTCATAATTGCTGTAATCTGTTGATGATACTGTATACATTTCATCAAGGCCAAGAGCTCTGGCCTCATCCTCAAATTTCTCATAGCTTTCTGTGTCCGCAAACACATATGTGCCGGATGTGCTGGCTGTCATTGCGGTTGATTCTTCCTCACCAGTTGTCTCATTGGTAACTGTAGTTGCATTTTCAGCTGATGCACTAATAATCGACGCAAGAGATTCATAGCTTACAAGAATTTGATTTGCTGGATCTGACTGTGAAAATGACATACTTTCCTGCTCTGCTGCCGTGTAAATTCCCACAACTGTAAGCACATATTCTTCAGTTTCCGCATCGGAATTTGTAACAGTGATTGTATCTCCAACCGCTATTGAATTATACAAGCTAAGCTCCTCTGAAATGATACACTGCATATCTGACGTTCCCTCCTCAAATACGCTTCCCTCCGTTACAGTGGATGTACCATTTACAAATGCAGTCATTGCCTCATCTGATGAATATCCAATAAGCTTGAAATCACTAGATGACATTCCCATCATCTGTCCTTTTCCAGCCGCTCTATCATCGCTGCCCTGGGCAGGCTGCGCTGCTGTTTCAGCTTCTGTGCTTTCTGCGCTGTCTGTGCTCTCTGTGCTGTCTGTGCTCTCTGTATCCGATACAGGTTCTAGCTCGTCATTTCCATTTACCGACAAATTAGCTGAATAGTAAAATGATTTTACTGAATCAGCCTCAGCATATGTAAGCATCTCTTCAAGTGTTAAGCCTGAACCCATTTGACTGTGAAATGACGATTTATCAAATGTTCCATCTGACTGACTATTTTGCATCAATGCAGCTCTGTCAACTGAAATTTTTGCTGTGATTGTCATCCCGTCAATAGTGTCCTCTTTTGCATTTCTCGCTGCCTGCTGTATGGTAAGACTGACACACACTGCCACAGAAACAATCAACACAATTATACCCATCAGAACGCTCCGTCCCTTAGACCTCCACACGTTTCTCAATGCATTTTTCAATATATACATTTCTAACCTCCATTCTTGGAATGTCCTACATTCCTGCGTATCTCTAAACAAGCACGCATCCGTACTTGAATCACACAGACACTTTACTAAACAAAGATTGAATGAATATTGAAATATATTTAATTTCACAAAATTTTCACAACTTCAAAATAAATGTTGTTTTGCCATCGGCACAGTCAACATTTATACTTCCATTATGTTTTTGCACAATATTTTTGGCAATGGAAAGACCTAGTCCATACCTGCCTGACGACCTATTTCTAGCCTTATCTACTCTGTAGAATTTCTCAAAAATTTTATCCCTATCTTCCACAGCAATCTCATCACCCTCATTTGTTACTCTCAATATATACCTGTTTTTATCCTGTTTTAGGGTAATATTTATAACTGAATTTGCATTTGCATGCTGAATGGCATTATCTGTGAGAATGCCAATTACCTTCTTAAGCTGCTCCTCATTTCCCTTATAGACTGCCTTCTCAGGAGTACTAATCTCAAGAGCCAGACTGTGCTCATAAGCCACACTTTCAAAAGGCAGACATGTGTTAGATACAGCTCTTGATAAATCAAATTCTGCATGCACTGCTTCACTATCAGAAGCTTCAAGCTTTGCAAGCATTAGCAGCTCCTGAATCAATGTGCTCATTTTACCAAGCTCTTCCCTGATATAATGCAAATGCTCATTTTCACTGTCTGTCATCTCCAGCATATCAATGTTTGCGCTTATAACTGTTACAGGAGTTTTTAGCTCATGACATGCGTCAGCAATAAAATCCTTCTGCTTATTAAATGCCTCCTCCACCGGACGCACAAGCCATGTAGACAAAAACCACGCAATTATTGCTGATATAATCATTCCCGGAATCATAATAAAAATAGAATACATAATCATCCGCCTCTGATTCTCCACTGACGCTCCCATATCCACACAGGCAATTATGCTTTCGTCATCTCTGTCAAACACCTTGTACATTATATTTTGCATTCTGCCATCTTCACTTTTGCTGTCAATAATATCTTCTGCTGCCTCTAAAATCTCCTCCTCCGAGTATGTTGAATTATTTATCTTTATCTCCTTTTCATCCCCTTGAATTGACACCGTAAAAAACTGAAAGCTTCTGTTCATTGTTTGATCTTTTGCGGGAAGAGTATGGCTAAATCCACCATGCATGTTTCTTTCTGCATCGGCCATTTTATTTAGAACATTTTCAGCTGTTTTCATCACTGATTTATAGTTGGATATATTAACCACTAGAAGCACGCCTGCAAATACCATGGCAAGTATTGCCCATATGATTAATATAATTTTTCTTCGTAGTTTTTTAATCATCATTATCCTCCAAATGGTATCCCACACCTCGCATTGACCTTATCTGAACATGAGAGCCAATCGCCTTAAGCTTCTTTCTAAGAAATGACACATACACCTCCACATTATTGTATTCCGCATCACTTTCGTATCCCCACACCTTTTCTGAAATCTGCTCCCTGCTTATAATTTGTTATGAATTTCTTATAAAATACTCCATCAAAAGATATTCCTTATTTCCAAGCTTAATGTTATCTCCTGTTGTTCTACATACAATCTCTGGCTTATTTATCTGCATACTAATATCGCCATACTCCATTACCGAAATATCAATATCGCCTCTTCGTCTGCACATTGCTCTAACCCTGGCCAATAGTTCCTTCATTTCAAATGGCTTAGTCAGGTAATCATCTGCTCCCATATCAAGACCGTTTACCTTATCATCAAGTTCACTTTTTGCTGTGAGCATAAGAACCGGCGTTACAATCTGCTCCCTTCTAAGATTTCTAAGCACTTCAAAACCATTCATTTTTGGAAGCATTATATCCAAAATAATAGCATCATAAATTCCACTTTCGGCCTTAAAAAGTCCGCTTTCTCCATTATATTCTGTATCCACTATATAATCATCTGCCCTGAAACGTTCCGCCAGCACTTCCGCTAAATTGACTTCATCTTCAATAATAAGTATTCTCATAGACTTCCTCCATTTTATTTATATCTACCATTATATACATAAACATTGAAAAAAGATTGAACAACTATGATTTTTTGAGTTATAATGTATGAATTAGGGGGTGTAAATATGCGCACAACAATATATACAGAAATTGGTTTATTTAACATAATAATTCTGACAATAATTCTTTTTAGAATCAATTCTTTCAGAAAAAGCTTCCATGATTTTAAGCTTTTTTCAAGATTTATTTTTTCCATTATCATTGTAAATATAGTCGATACAGTCGGCTGGATAATTGATGGTAAGATGCTTTTTGGCAGCAATACATTTGCATACATAATTGACGGACTTGATATGATTGCCACAATTACAGTATGCTGGTGTTGGTTTAAGTACTCTGTATTTCTTGCAACAGGTGACAAAAGCCGCAGAACAATTCACAATATCTATAATGATTCACTCCTGCTTATTAACTATATATACATTATTCTCGGTGCTCTTTCCAGACATATATATATGATTGATTCAAATGGAATTTATCACCGAACCTCAGGTTATTGGATATATATGACAATAGGATTTATTCAGGTTCTGTATTCCTGTCTTCTATGTGTTATAAAGAGTCGCAAGTCAAAAGATGTCTCCCAAAGAAAGGAACTTCTTCTAGTTGCACATGTACTGTTAATTCCCGTATTTGGAACGATTATTCAGTCATTTTTTGCAGCATATCCGGCAATGTGGTCCTGTGTTACTGTAGTTGTTCTTATGCTGTATATTCATATTCAGGATAAAAGAATGGAAAGAATTCAAAATGAAAAGCAACGAGAGCTGTCCAAAGCCATAATAGCCAAAAACGAATTTCTTTCAAGAATGAGTCATGACATGCGAACCCCGATGAACGGAATTCTTGGAATTGCATCCCTTTCTGAAAAAGAAACCGATGCCAGGGTACTTCTTTCTAATATTACAAAAATAAAGGAATCCGGCGAGTATCTTCTTGAACTTATTAACGACACTCTTGACTTTCAGAAAATCGAAAGTGGTCAGCTCTGTATTAACCCACAGACTCTGTATATTGAAAATCTTGTGAACGGAATTGTTGAAATCGTAAGACCGGCGATTGAAGAAAAACATATAGATTTCAGATTAATAACTAAGAATACTGATTTGCGCTGTTATGTAAAAGCCGATTCCATCCGCCTAAAGCAGGTGTTTATCAATCTATTATCTAACGCAATTAAATTTACACCGGAAGGCGGCATTGTAGAATTCATATTCGAATGCACAAGCAGAGACAGTATGTTTTCTCATGCTAAAATTCAAATTGCTGACACAGGAATTGGTATGAGCGAGGACTTTCTTAAAAATGGTCTATACAAACCTTTTTCCCAGGAATACAATGGTGTTTCAACTCAGTATGTTGGTTCCGGTCTTGGTTTATCCATAACTAAGAAGCTCCTTGAACTAATGAATGGACGAATAGAAGTTAAAAGTTCAAAAGATGTAGGAACTACATTTACTATTTACATTGATTTTCAGCATATAAATGATGAAGAAGTTGATTCAGATTCAACAAGCTTCCTTATGCACCAGGAAGAAATTCTTTCTTCTTTGTCTGGAATAAATGTACTTCTTGTGGAGGACCATCCTCTAAATGCTGAAATTTCAAAAGCTCTGCTGGAAAATGCAGGCTGCAACGTTATTTGGAAAGAAAATGGACTTGAGGCTGTCAAAGAATTTGAAAGTTCATCTGTTAATTATTATAATGTAGTTTTGATGGACATTAGAATGCCAATAATGGATGGTTTTGAAGCCACCAACAGAATTCGTGCCCTTGATAGAGCAGATACATCAAGTATTCCAATAATTGCTCTCACGGCAAACGCGTACGAGCAGGATATAACATTGGCTTTACAGTGTGGTATGAATGCCCACATCGCAAAGCCAATAAATACTGATGTTATGTACGAAACCATTTCCAGATGCTTATCCAATGTATCTGGCTAATGTCTCATATAATAATTTGCTATCAATAGGCTTGGCAAGGTGCTCATTTGCACCTGCCATCTTACAGCTTGCAATATCTGTATCATATGCATTTGCTGTAAGGGCAATAATTGGTATCGATAAAGCATCGCTGCGCTCACCAACCCTGCGAATAGCCATTGTGGCCTCAATTCCATTCATAACCGGCATCCTTATGTCCATAAGAATCGCACTGTAATATCTAAGTTCAGAATCCACAAACATATCGTATCCTATCTTGCCATTTTCTGCCGTATCCACTATCATTCCTCTATTCTCAAGAAGCTTCACAACAATCTTTGTATTGAGTGGATGGTCCTCACATAAAAGCACTCTTTTTCCCACCAGCACGCTCTCGTCTATCTCCTCTGTCGCCTTGTTCGCCATATCATAGGACAATTTTGACTTAAGCCTTATTATGAATTCTGTCCCCTTGTTCTCCTCACTATTTACTTCAATACTTCCCCCCATAAGGTCAACAATTCTTTTAACAATTGACAATCCAAGTCCTGTTCCATTTACACCACTCTCGTATGTCCTATTTTCCTGCGCAAATGAATCAAACATTTTCTTTTGGAAGGCTTCACTCATACCTATACCATTATCTTTAGCAGTAAATACCAGTTCAACATTATCTCCTCCTAGGCTGTTAACATTGCAATCAAAGCTTATTTTTCCGTTGCTTCCGGTAAACTTAGATGAATTCGAAAGAATATTAAAAAAAATCTGATTAAGTCTTAGGCTGTCAATAATAAATACTGCGTTCTCTTTATTACACGTAAAATCAAAATCTATATTCTTTGCCTCACATAAAGGTTTTATTACAGCATTAATGTATCGTCTAAATTCGCTAAACTCATAAGCTGATGGATGAAGCTCCATCTTATCACTCTCAACCTTGTTCAAGTCTAGAATATCATTCACAAGTCCTAGAAGAAATTTTCCTGACGACTGTATATTTCCCAAATATTCAAGGACTACCTCCGGATTACTCTCTCCCATTGCCAGCTCTGTCATTCCATTTATAACATTAATTGGAGTTCGTATATCATGACTCATACTTGACAAAAAATCAGTCTTTGCATTATTGGCATTCATTGCTTCCATAGCACTTTCTTTCAATCTCTTATTAGTTATTGCCAGCCACAACACGTCGGTGCCAAGTACTATCATCAAAATAACAATAATTGCAACTGTATAATTCAATTCGTTTGTCTTGTTATGAAATGATTGTATAGGCAGACAAGTCACGCTATACCAGCTTGTATTAGGCACTGGTGTATATACAAATATGCATTTCTCACCCTCCATATTATTATATTCCATTGAACCGCTTTTAGTAGTAAGTACTTCACTGTTAACGGCACTTGTCTCGTCCTTATTCATATCATTGTACAAGGCAATATACTCAAAGAAATTCTCTGACCTAAAGCTTAAGTTACTTAAAATATATCCTCCATCACTCTTTATCAGTGCTGTAGACATATCGCTAAATCCTCTGTCAATATTTATCAATTCGGAAAAATATGAGCAATCCTCCACACCCATAATTGTATATGTTTTCATGATTCCATCGCTGTCAGTAAGAGTCAAATATGTATACATAGCAAAGACCTTCATCCCTGAAAAATCATCCGTGAATTCCGGTGCAAAGGCTATTTTGCTGTTGACTGTATCTGCACTGTTAAAAATATTATGAAGCTGACTGTAATCACTATGTTCATATGAAACGACATCGAATTTTTCGATACTGCCTATGAAAATTCTTAAGCCTGTGTAATCTTCTCCAATCACTTCATAAACAGTGTCATTGCTGCTGTTAGTATCACAAATATAATTCAAAAATTCCTCGTAGCTTAAATCATGACGTTTCTGATATCTAACCATATCCTCCAGTTTTTCTTTCTTACTTTCAATAAACTGTGATGATATGTTAGCTTAAGATTGATTAATGTTAGAAACATCATTAAGATTCTGGTTATATAATTCTTTTCTTGAAGATTCCCTATACATCACAAAGACCGCAAAAAGGCTGGTTAAAAATACTGCATTCACCAGCAATATTATTGATATTCTTATTCTTTTGTTGTTTCTGCTTTTCATTTATCATTCACCTGTTTTGATTTGATATATTCATTATACATCAACACTTTTTACTATACAAACGTCTTTTGAGGAATTGATACCGTAAATTTAGTACCATCACTTTTTCCACTTTCCACCATAATATTTCCACCGTGCAAATCTATAATTCTGTATACAATAGCCAGGCCTAGTCCGTTTCCGTTAACTGTATGTGATGTGTCACCCTGATAAAATTTATCAAATATGTGTGCAATAGCATCCTTACCAATGACATCTCCACTATTATGTACAGTAATCTCTATTAAATTTCCTCTATTTGTAATACCTATATCCACAGACTCACCTTCAGCCGAGAACTTGATTGCATTGTCAATAAGATTAATCCACACCTGCTTTAACAGTTCTTCATTACCATCAATCATAACCTCTGATGCATAGAAGTTATATGATATATTCTTGCTGTACCATTTTGTATCCAGCATTGCGATAACTGTACGAATCTGCTCACTTAAATTATATCTCGTACGGTCTGTAAGAATTTTTTGCTGCTCTATCTTTGATAAATTAAGAACATTGGTAGATAAATCTGCAAGTCTTTCTGACTCTCCAATAATAATATTTATGTACTCATCTCTCTCTTCCTTAGACAGATCTTCTCTCTTAAGCATTCTGGCAAAACCTCTTATGGAAACAATCGGAGTCTTAAATTCATGGGAAAAATTATTTACAAAATCATTTCTCAGTACTTCAACGCTTGCCAGCTCCTCAGCCATATGGTTAAAGCTGTTACTTAAATTGTTAAGGTCTGCCAGTCCCTTTAAATCTATTCTGGCTGAGTAATCACCCTCTGCTATCTTATTTGTAGCACTCACAAGCTGTCGTATGGGCTCAAGTGGTCTCTTGCTGACAAATGCAGCAATTACGCCACCCACCAGCACACATATAAACAGAAATATAAGCTGTCCCACTCCGGTAACGTTCTTGTTGCTGATAATATCATTTCTGTACAGTACATAGAGTATTCCCGATACT
This sequence comes from uncultured Lachnospiraceae bacterium, assembly GCA_964492545.1. Taxonomy (GTDB): domain Bacteria; phylum Bacillota; class Clostridia; order Lachnospirales; family Lachnospiraceae; genus RGIG1934. The sequence continues at coordinate 8,354 of CAZBKO010000036.1, read as the reverse complement.
ATTGTGATTGATGTGAACATTATTCCAAATACTATTAATGAAAATATAAATGTTAATCTAAAATGCTGAAATCTGCTGCCTATTCTGTCATTTTTCACCTGTTATCACCGCCTTATATCCAACACCTCTTATGGCCACTATCTCAAATTCCGGCCACTCGTCAAACTTCTTGCGAAGTCTTGTAATATGTACATTGACAGTTGTGTCAACCGTCTCCGATTCCATGCCCCATATCTCATCCATAAGCTGTAATCTTGTGAATATTCTGTCCGGATATGACAATAACTTATATAGAAGATAAAATTCCTTTTGTGGAATTGTCTGACTCACACCATCTCTTGTAACTACCAAAGAATCGTAATTCAATGTGACCTTGCCGATGGTAAGCATTCTTTCATGTGCAATATTCGACCTTCGAAGAAGCGCCTTTATTCTAAGGAGCATTTCATCTTCATTGACAGGCTTTACCATATAATCATCAGTTCCCACAATAAAACCTTTGCATTTATCTTCTGCAAGCTGCTTGGCTGTGACCATCAATATCGGTGTATTATCACCGCAGCTTCTTAATCTCTCTGTAAATTCATAGCCATCCATCACAGGCATCATCACATCAAGAACGACCAAATCAATGTGCTGTCTGTCCATAAGTTCCAAGGCTTCCTGACCATTTGATACTGTGTACACCTCGTATCCTGCATGTGTAAGAACTGCCTTCATAAGCTTAGCTGTATTAACCTGATCCTCTGCAACTAAAATTTGAAACATTTACACTACTCCATTTCTTTATTTTTAAATCATTATACCACGTAATTATTAAAAATATATAAAATCACCCAAAAGTTAATTTTCAGTTTTTCTTTTTAATGTAAATTATTGAGTCATACGGACATAGTATAATTGTTAGTGTCGAAGCATCACAGCTTCTATGTCAGAATTTATGCTTCAGATTGGAGATTATTATGTTACAAATTCAGAAAGTAAGTAAGAAATATACTACCGGCGATCTAGTTCAGACTGCCCTTGATGGTGTGAGCCTTAATCTTAGAGATAACGAATTTGTTGCAATTCTTGGTCCTAGTGGCTCAGGAAAGACAACGCTTCTAAATATCATAGGCGGACTTGACAGATATGACAGTGGTGATTTGATTATCAATGGTGTATCAACTAAGAAATATAAGGACAGAGACTGGGATTCCTACAGAAACCATACAATAGGCTTTGTATTCCAGAGCTATAACCTTATACCTCACCAGTCAATATTATCTAATGTTGAGCTGGCCCTTACAATTTCCGGCATCAGCAGAGGTGAGAGACGAAACCGTGCAAGAAAGGCTCTTGATGAGGTAGGTCTTGAGGGACAGTACCACAAGAGACCTAACCAGTTATCCGGCGGTCAGATGCAGAGAGTCGCAATTGCAAGAGCTCTTGTTAACAACCCTGACATCCTGTTGGCAGATGAGCCTACCGGTGCTCTTGACTCAGATACAAGCATTCAGGTAATGGAGCTTCTTAAAGAGGTTGCCAAGGATAGACTTGTTGTTATGGTTACACATAATCCTGAGCTTGCCGAGGAATACGCAACACGTATTGTAAGACTTAAGGATGGTGCCATTATAAATGATTCCGACCCTTATGAGGTAGATACAACTAAAATATCAGAGCCTAAGCACAAGAATCTGGGAAAGTCGTCAATGTCAAGACTTACTTCCCTTTCATTGTCATTTAACAACCTTCGTACTAAGAAGGGACGTACTATTTTAACTTCATTTGCCGGCTCCATTGGAATAATCGGTATCGCTCTTATACTTGCGTTATCAACGGGTGTTAACACTTATATTGATAACATACAGCGTGATACCATGAGTTCATATCCTATTACAATAGACGCTCAGACAATGGACATATCTGCTCTTATGGAAATTATCGGTCCAAATGATGATAAGGAGATTACACATGATTTAGATGGTGTCTACGCTAACAACACTACATTGGAAACCATGTCCTCTGTAACATCAAGCATTACCGAAAATAACCTGACAGCATTCAAGAAATATCTTGATGATCCTGACAGTGAAATCAACAAATACATCGGTGAAAATGGAATTGTATATTCATACAACACAAAATACAGCTTATTTACTCACGATAGCGACGGCGTCCTTATTAACACAGACGGAAGCACCATTACCGATATGACCTCCGCTGTAAATCCAATGGCTGGAATGAACAGTATGATGAGTGGTTCATCTACTAACATGGAAGAATTAATTCCCGGTTCCGGTGATAACCTTATAAGCAATGCCATCAAAGAAAGCTATGATGTTGTCTATGGTCAATGGCCTGCAGCATATGACGAGGTAACACTTGTTCTCGATGCAAATAACGAAATAGATGCACAGACATTATATGAAATTGGTATTCTCCCATCAGCTCAGTACAAAGAGCTCGCCACTAAGGTAGCTGCTGGTGAAGAGATAACTCTCGATGCTCAGAAGTGGTCTTACGAAGATATTTGCAAGCAGTCATTTTACCTTATTCCACAGTGCGATATGTATGTCAAATCTTCCAATGGAACATTTGCTTCAATTGCAGATGATACAGCAGCTGTTGAACAAGCTTTAAAAAATGCCATTCCTTTGAAAATAACAGCTGTTATCAAACCAAACGGTGAGTCAGATAGTCTTACAATTTCAAAGCCATTTGCATATACACAGGCACTTACAAATTATTTAATTGATTACACAAACAAAAGTGAAGTTGTTAAGGCTCAGATTGCAAGCCCTGACATCAATGTAACAAACGGTTTGCAATTTGCACCTGCAGATGATGCTGCTAAGATTGCCGATGCCAAGACTTACTTAACTAATCTTGGTGTATCTGATAAGGCTCAGTTCTGCAAGCAGATGATGCAGTCAGCATACACAGAAGAACAGATGCAGCAGACGTCAAATATGTCAGAAGCTCAATGGGCAGCAATGCTTGATGAGTATTTGGTAAATCCGGACAACAGTTCATTACTTACAATATACAACACATATATTTCAACCGGAACATACGATGAAAATATGACAAATTTTGGTGTTGTAAGCCTTGATGCCCCTTCTTCAATTAATATTTACGCTGATACTTTTGAGGATAAGGATTCTATCTCAGACTGCATCGATGATTATAATAAAGATGTTGCAGAAGAAGATCAGATAACCTACACAGATTACGTTGCGCTCTTAATGTCTTCTGTTACAACAATAATAAATGTTATATCATACGTATTAATTGCATTTGTAGCTGTTTCACTTATAGTTTCATCAATTATGATTGGTATCATTACTTACATTTCAGTACTTGAAAGAACTAAGGAAATCGGTATTCTTCGTGCAATTGGTGCTTCAAAGAGAAACATTTCACAGGTATTTAATTCAGAGACGCTTATCATTGGTTTCCTTTCAGGATTAATCGGAATTGGTATTACACTTCTTCTGACAATACCTATTAATGCAGTTATCCATTCAGTTGCCGGTTCAACAGATGTAAATGCTATCCTGCCAGTTTCAAGTGCAGTTGTTCTTATAATATTAAGCACAATTCTCACACTTATTGGTGGACTTATCCCAGCTAAAAAAGCATCTAAAAAGGATCCTGTTACTGCACTTAGAACTGAATAATTTATACCACAAAAAGCTTTTGCGCCGATTACATTTGCGCAAAAGCTTTTTTATTTGCTTAATAAAGCTGTCAAATCCGAATTGTAACATATTTTCCGGTATATATTTTACCATCGATTTTTTTATAGGGCACAATACGAATGTACCTGTAGTTACGATTATTCTTTATTACTATATTGTTTCTGCCTGTTATTTTCATGAGCCGGCAGGAATTTGGTTCTTTTCCTGCCCATATTCTGTAGCCGCTTTTTTGTTTTACGTTTGACCAGGATATGCGAATATTCTTTTTGGAAATTGTATACTTTACATTGCCCGGTCTTCCAAGCATCATAGCACTTACTCTTGCTGAGTAGGCGCTGTCTTTGTATTTCCCTGTTCCCCTGGCTTTCACCTTATAGAAATATCTAACCCCTGTTTTCACAGATTTATCTACATAGTAATTATTTTTCGTGCCGGCAAGCTTTCTGTAGATGCCATTTATACCATCTGCCCTGTAAATGTCGTAGTACGCTCTATTCTTTATGCTTTTCCATTTTATCTTAAAAGTGTTGCTTCTAACATTTATCTTTATGGACGTAATCACTGGTGTTTTAAGCTTTGTTTTGACCACATGTGAATCCTGTATATATTTTAAAGAGTCATATATATTCAATGCCTTAAATGTATGTGCCTTGTCATCTAAATCCACATATGTTATGGTTTTCGTCGTAGCATGTATGGCTTTAGTGGCTTCTGCAAGAAGCTTTTCCCTTGATTCAAATGTATAATTTGTCTTCAGAAAATTAATTACCACCGCATAAGCTCCTGATACCATAGGTGCAGCCATACTTGTTCCACTGACCAGACCATATTTCCCGCCTCTTATTGTGGAGTAAATGTACTGACCAGGTGCCATAATACTGTATTTATCATTTGAAGTTCCATTTATATAGCACCAGTTGGAACTGTTTGTTATTTGTCTATTTTCGTCACAGGCCATAACGCCAACTACGCACGGAAGTGCTGCCGGATAGTAATCCATTGCATTTATACCAAGAACAGCACCCTCAGAGGTCGGCATGGCTTTGTTTCCTGCTGCCGCAACAAGAATACATTTTTTTGATGCATTTGCTAATACAGGCTCCAGCTTCGAAAATGAACTGACCCCGCCAAATGACATATTTATAATATCAGCACCATTATCCACTGCATAATTAACTGCCTTAATTACATTTTCCTCGGAAAGGGTATTGTTTTCAGTTCCTGCCTTGAGTATCATAAGCTTACAGTTCATTCCAACTCCTGATACACTGGAATTATTCATTGCAATAATTCCTGCGACATGTGTTCCATGACTGTTCCCGGTATCATCCTCCGGCTGTTTTCCCGGCGATATGGTATTAATTCCATGAAAATCATCAACGTACCCATTTCCATCATCATCAACACCAGCTTTACCATTTATCTCACCGTCATTATTCCACAGATTGCCGGCAAGTGCCGGATGGTCAAGGTCTGCGCCTGTATCAATGACTGCCACGACACAGTTATTCTTGAAGCTGTTTCCAAGCATTTCCTTTGCCTCATAATAGCCTATATCCTTCCAGTAATCATAGTACTGTGCATCTGTGTTAATAACACCGTCCTGTAAAAAAGCATTGCTGGTATATTTTTCATTTTTAGTAATATTAAAAGAAAGTATGCATATAATACAAATAGTACTGGTGATTGCGCTTAAAAATATCTTTTTCATAAGCTGCTCCAATCTCTATTCTCACTATTAATATATGACATGATTCTTCAAATGATTACTAATCTAATTATTTATATGTCCTACAGCTTTCTTAATAACAGGGCCAATAATTGCTGCAGCGATAATCTTGATGGCATCGCCAATTAGAAATGGTACAACACACAGTACAAGCGAAGCCTTGATGCTCATATTCTGCTGATATGAGAACCATACTGTTCCAAAAAGATAATTCATTGCAAGTCCAATAATCATACCGACTATATACATATGTATTTTTCCATTGAATTTTTTATTAACATATCCACATATTAGGGTTATAAATATGAATCCCACAAGATATCCACCTGTAGGTCCAGCTACCTTTGCAGGTCCTGAGCCATATCCTGAAAATACCGGAAGTCCTACGATTCCAAGAAGTAAATATACAAGGTAGCTAATAGTTCCATATTTCCAATCCAATACAAACGCTGTTATGTACAGTACAAAATTCGTAAGTGATAATGGTACCAGATTGCCTGGAAGCGGTACAACAATCGGTGCCAATATACATAATATTGCAGCCATAAGGCCACACAAAACCATATTTTTTGTTTTCATAATAAAATAATCCTCTCTGTAATTTCTACAAAAAGGATTATATATTTTATTCTGTTGATTGTCAACCATTTATTATTATAAAGTTGACAATAGTATTTATTTAAACATTCTTGCCGCCATCACAGCTGTTTTCCAGCCATCATACAGCTTCTCTCTATCACTCTCTGATATTCTTGGAGTAAATGTATTGTCAACCTTGTAACTTCTTATGAGTTCTTCCTTGTCCGACCAAAATCCTACGGCAAGTCCTGCAAGAAATGCTGCTCCAAGAGCTGTTGTTTCATTAACTACAGGTCTTTCCACCTCAACATTTAGTATATCACTCTGAAACTGCATAAGAAGATTATTTCTTACAGCTCCACCATCAACCTTAAGTTTCTTAAGCTCTATGCCGCTGTCCTTAGCCATAGCTTCAATGATATCTCTCGACTGATATGCCAGCGAATCGAGTGTTGCTCTCACAAAATGTGCCTTCGTCGTGCCTCTTGTGAGTCCGAATACTGCACCCTTTGCTCTGTCATCCCAGTATGGAGCACCAAGTCCTGTAAATGCCGGCACAACATACACTCCATCACTATCACTAACACTTTCTGCAATAGCTTCGCTTTGAGCTGCATTTTCTATCATATGCAGGCCGTCCCTAAGCCATTGTATAGCACTTCCGGCTACAAATACACTGCCCTCAAGAGCATAATATACCTTGCCATCAAGTCCCCAGGCAATTGTTGTAATAAGTCTATTTGCTGACTTTATAAGCTTCTCACCTGTATTCATCAGCATAAAGCAGCCTGTTCCATATGTATTCTTGCCCATTCCGGGCTGAAAACATGTCTGACCAAATAATGCTGCCTGCTGGTCCCCGGCAACACCACAGATAGGAATCTCTTCATTAAAGAAATTGTATCCTGCAGTATATCCCATAATTCCCGAGGAAGGTAACACATTGGGAAGCATTTCCTTTGGTACATCAAGAATCTCCAAAAGCTCATTATCCCAGCACAAATCATTAATGTTGTACATTAGAGTTCGTGAGGCATTTGAATAGTCAGTGACATGAGCTCTTCCACCAGTCAGCTTCCAAATTATCCATGTATCAATTGTTCCAAATAACAGTTCTCCACGCTTGGCTCGATCTCTTGAACCTGGCACATTGTCAAGAATCCACTTAACCTTTGTTCCTGAAAAATATGGATCAATTAACAGACCTGTCTTATCTCTAATCATGTCATCTAATCCACGATTCTTCAAATCATCACTTATATCAGCTGTCTGTCTTGATTGCCACACAACAGCATTATGTATGGGCATTCCTGTTTCCTTATCCCATACAACTGTCGTTTCTCTCTGATTCGTGATTCCAATTCCTGCTATCTGCTTCGGTGAAATATTTGACTTAATTAAAACCTCCGAGCATACAGCCATAACGCTCAGCCATATTTCATTAGCATCATGTTCAACCCAGCCTGGCTTTGGAAAAATCTGCGAAAATTCCTTATTAACGCTGGCCACAATATTAGTGTCCTTGTCAAACAGAATTGCTCTGCTGCTGGTTGTTCCCTGATCTATTGATAAAATATACTTCTCCATATACATTTCCCGATATTATTCTATTACCTGAATCCAACCTTCTGGAGCTTCAATTCTGCCCATCTGAATTCCTGTAAGTGTCTCATATAGTTTCTTGGTAATTGGTCCCATTTCATCCATTCCACTTGGGAAACAGATTTCTTCGCCATGGTTAACAATCTTTCCAACTGGTGAAATAACAGCTGCTGTACCACAAAGTCCACATTCTGCAAAATCCTTAACTTCTTCAATATGAATTTCTCTCTCTTCAACTTCAAGTCCAAGATATTCCTTGGCAACATACATCAATGAACGACGTGTTATTGAAGGAAGAATACTGTCTGACTTAGGTGTAACAACCTTGTTATCCTTAGTTACAAATATAAAGTTAGCTCCGCCTGTTTCTTCAACCTTAGTTCTTGTGGCAGCATCAAGATACATATTCTCATCATATCCATTCTGATGTGCATCAACAATTGCATGAAGGCTCATTGCGTAGTTAAGTCCTGCCTTGATATGTCCTGTTCCGTGTGGTGCTGCTCTATCGAAATCACATACTCTGATAGTTATTGGCTTAGCACCGCCCTTGAAGTATGGTCCTACAGGTGTTGCAAACATTCTAAACTGATATTCTTCAGCTGGCTTAACACCAATAACAGATGAACTTCCGAACATATATGGTCTGATATATAATGTTGCTCCTGAACCATATGGTGGAACAAATGCTTCGTTGGCTTTAACAACCATCTTAACAGCTTCTATGAATTTTTCCTTAGGAAATACCGGCATTTCAA
>CAZBKO010000035.1:18303-19719 GCA_964492545.1 uncultured Lachnospiraceae bacterium | reverse complement strand
GCCATGGCCCCCGCCATAATAATTGCTATCGCTCTCTTCATAGTTAATCCTTTCTTTTTTAATCTACTCTTTACTTGCTCCTGCACTTATACCTTCAACCAGATATTTCTGGAATAAAAGATAAATTATTGTAATTGGTATTGCAACGATTACTGCACCTGCTGCAAATAATGTAAAATTGGTGCTTTCCTTATCAGATATCATACTGTATATTCCAACTGCCAATGTCTTGTTCTTATCTCCTGTCAAAAGCAGATTAGGTAAAATGTAATCCATCCATGGAACCATAAACTGTGATACTGCACAATATGTTATAATTGGTTTTGACATCGGTATTATTATGCTGAAAAATGTTCTAAACTTACCACTTCCATCCATGTATGCCGCCTCATCTATGGACTTTGGAATACCATCCAAATACCCCTTAACCAGCCACACATTATAAGGTATTGCACCTGCTGCATACACAAGAACCAATGCCATTGGTTTTCCAAGAATCCCCAATGTATTAAACAATGTATAAACAGCTGTCATTGACAGAAAGCTTGGAAACATGGATAGAATCAATATTGTTAGAAGGCTTGTTTTCTTACCCTTAAAGTTAAATCTCGACATTACCCAGGCTGTTATCATAATCAAAATAACTGATACAAAAGCATTTACAACTGCAATTGACAATGTATTGGAAAACCACAATTCGTAATTAGTATCCTTAAACAGTCTTATGTAATTATTTATAGTAAAATGCTTTGGAATAAGTGAAGTTGTTGCAAGACCGCTTCCCTTATTAAACGAAGACAAAACAATCCATGATATTGGAACAATAACACATATGCATACAAGGATTAGTTCTAAATTAATCAAAACTGCTTTTAATTTTCTCATTCAGATACCTCCTTAAATGCTTTCGTTCTTCTAAAGTTCCACAATGATACGCTGCCAATAAATATGAATAAAATAATACACATTACAGCCGCCATATCATACATCTGATGATCAAGTGTCATCTTATATATCCATAAAATCAATATATCAGTCTCTCCTGCAAACTGCATCGACGAGTTGGCCGGTCCGCCATCCGTAAGGAAAAATACAGAGCCGAAGCCATTGAAATTTCCCGCAAGATTCATTATTACAAGCGGTGCTGTTGCTCTTGATACAAGAGGCAGTGTAATTCTCTTAAATGACTGCCATCCACTTGCTCCATCTATTGCTGCAGCCTCATACAGGCTTTTATCAATATTTGAAAGTACACCCTGAATCATAATCATAAACATCGGAAATCCTAACCACAGATTTACAAGTATGATTGTTATTTTTGCAATCATCGGATCAGTTAAAAATGGAATTCTTTCATTGATAACACCTATGTCCATTAAAAATTGATTAATTGGACCAAACTGTCCATTTAACATA
>CAZBKO010000035.1:0-18293 GCA_964492545.1 uncultured Lachnospiraceae bacterium | reverse complement strand
AATTGCCCATGGTAAAATCATAATACCTCTGTATATTTTTGAACATTTTACATATTTGCTGTTAAGAAGTACTGCCTGAAGCATACCAAAGAAGAATGTGCTGAATGTGGCACATACGGTCCAAACAACTGTCCATTTTAATACCTTGAAAAATGTTGATGACCAGATTGGCACTTTAAACAGCTTGGAAAAATTCTTTAACCCCACCCAATCAATAAGATTCGCAGGCGGCAGGTTGTTTCTGTTATAATTTGTGAATGCTGTCAGCACCGAGAAAACTATTGGCATAAATACAAAAAATATTATGAGCAATGCAATTGGTGCTAATACTATGTAAGCAAATGACTTTTGATACAGCTTCTTCCAGTACTCTTTGCTGCTGACAAATTCATGTGTCTCATCATACTGTTTACCACTGCGGTATGCGTCAATAATGTTCCACACATATACCAATAATGCAAGCAGCAGCACAAGTATGGTAACTATGCCATTAATCAGCAGACTTGTTGACTGATCTCCGCCTATACCCGCTTTCTCACCCAGGGTTATAAACCCCCAAATGCCCTTTGTGAAAATTCCACCGTACTTTCTTATTTCAAATGTACTTATTAATCCCTGAAAATATTCTACCCAATACCCGGTAGCTATCTCAGTAACAATAAGAAGCATCTGCACCAAGAAAAATATTAGTCCTTTTATTCTCTGTTTACACGCAAAGAACTGACCACTTCCCCAGATAAATATTGATGGAATCAATGCTGTCCATCTTCTTTTCATCACTACACCTCCTAATTTACTTATGCGTTTAAGTTAATTTCAATATACACTTCTGAAGTATCAAAGTCAAGTAATTATGCACAATAAATATCTGATTTTATCTATTTTTTTGTCTTATATGCACAAATTTTACTTAAATTTATTTTGTTAAGTTCAGTTAAAGCTCTATAGCCCTTATGAATGCTGTATCTAAATGTTTTTTAAGTATTTGTTAAGTACTTAAATTAACTTAAATGCAACTTAACAAAAAGAATCCCAAAAGCTAGATTTTTCTAACCTTTGGGATTCCATATTAACTTCTGATATGTTTTAGCTGCGAATCTTAAACGGAAGCCAGACTCTGTTTGACTTGGTATCGTCATACTCAAGGGCAAGCAGCTTCTTTAGCACACTTACTGCTGTTCTTGCTCTGTCCTCATTGCTAACTATAAATCTCTTCGTTCCGTCTAAAAGTATATTTTCTCTGCTGCAATAGCTTATAACTATAAAGTCCTCATTGGATATATACCTCTCAACTTCTATTCCGAGCACATCTCCAATAACAATTCCTTTACTGCCCTTGTGCTTTTCCAGAAACTTAGACAGCATTTCCCTGCTACCGTTTACAAATATATTTTCCTTGTCAAAATTACTTTCAAATACTTCCCTGATAGTATTGTTTCTCACTTCCTCACACACCAAAAACAGCTTGTCAGTAGCAAATATTTTCTTTGCCTCATTAAACATTGCTTCGTAATCCGGAATTATTTTGCAGAACAGGTTTTCTTCAAAATCACAGTCCAGGAAAATTACAGGAACGTAGTAATTTCTCGTGGCAGCCGGTATACTTTTCTCATCTATATCAATAACAAATGCTGCTTCTAAGCCTCTTTTTGATATGATATCGACATCATCCATCTTGTTCATAAATGATACTACAGTATCATAACCAATCTGATGAAACTGCTTTTGCAGTTCAGCTACCAAATCATAATACTGGCTTTTCTTTGAAAATGCACTTTCATCATCTATGTTAACAATAATACCAATTAGGCTACTGTTCTTTCCTGCAAGAGATCTGGCTGACTGGTTGGGAACATAGTTCATTCTTTTAGCAGTCTCCATTACTTTAAGTCTCATCTCATGACTTATCTTTTCTTTTTCTGAATGATTTAGCACATACGACACAGTAGCCAGTGATACACCAACCTCCTCTGCCACATCTCTCATAGTGACCTTCTTATTCATGTCTACCTCCGATTACTTCCTGACTCTTTTAACTGTACTCCACTTTCCATAGTAAGTTTTGCTGCCTATTTTCTTATATACACGCACACGGACATAATACTTTTTAGAGAGCTTAAGCTTGCTAAATGTATAACTTGTCTTTGTTGTTTTGACTGTTTTCTTAGATTGTGTCATCTTACTGTTAGTTGCAATCTGAATCTGATATACCCGATACCTTTTTAACAGCTACGGAAGCCTTTGATGATTTTCTTTTGGCTTTGGTAATAACACCTTTTATTGCTTTAACCTGAGCTGCATTTAAATTGGTAAGTACTTGTAAGGTTTTACCTGTGGAAGCAAACTTAAGTCTTCCCACAATTGCGCATTTGCCGGCATTCTTACCTGTGATAATTCCTTTAGATGATACAGTCGCAATATTTGTCTTATTGCTTGACCATTTTATGCAGGAATTGTTAAGTGCCGTAGAAGCATATGTAAATCCGGGATTTACTAAATACATTGTCGCCTTAGCTGTTGTGTGAGCTTTTATCTTTGTACTATTAAGCTTAACTGTGTACTTATATGTGTACTTTTTTTCTTCTCCGAATATTACACCTGTATCAGATGTTGCTTCATCAAATGTTCCGGCTGCGATGGAAATTGTCTGAGTTTTACTGCAGTCAGCCGGCTTAGCACAGTTAGATGAGAGCTGTTTTGCGCTAAAACACTGCGTCCAGTAATAAATACCATTTTGTACGTAGCATCCAATTCCAATGCTCTGTGCATCTTCAGATAGAATATTTTCTTTGTGTCCCTGCGAATTCATCCACGAATTCATGACTTCTGCATCATTTTTCTGATTCACTGCTATATTCTCGGCAATCATCTCACTATTTGCAGTAAAGCAAATAGAGCCGTCAGGTCTTGTATGTGCGAAGCATACCGCTGTTTCAGCAGCACGTCTCATTGCTGTCTCGAGCATTCCCTTGTCCATCTTCAAGGCCTTCAGTCCCTTTTTAGCCCTCTCGGTATTAACCCTTGTCAGTACCTTGTACGCCATACTGTACTTTCTTGTACCGGTTATGGAAACACTGTCTAAATATCGATATCCATTTATTCCAAAATGCTTCATGTTAGGATTAGCACATGTAATTACTGTTGTTGCAGGAAATGCATCAGTCTCAATAAATTTAGTGCTGCGTGGTACAGTTATTTTCATTAGTGAATTACATCTGTAAAATGCACACCTGTAAATATCTGTCACACCATTATTAAGAGTTACATTACTGAGTGCATGACAATTCCAGAACGCTGAATATGGTACGTTTGTTATAGCTGTCGACTTAAATGATTTAAGTGCATAGCACTCTCCAAAGCACCCTACTCCCAACACCTTAATTGTTGATGGCAAAACAACGCTGGTAAGTGATGTACAATATGCAAATGTATGTCCACCTAACGTCTGAAGTCCTGTACCAAAATTAATTGTTGTCAGCATTGGACATTCTCTAAACATTTGATATGAGCTTTCCTTAAGTCCTTTTACAAAGGTAACTGCTGTTAGCTCATCACATCCAAAGAATGTGAAGTCTCCCGCTTGTGTGACACTATCAGGTATCCTGATAGTTAATAAGCTGTCCATATCCTGACAGGCTGATGATCCAAGTGATGTAACGCTATTTCCTATAGTTAAGCTTTTAAGATTCTTATTCTTTACAAATGCTGAATCTGCTATCTTTGTGACTGTACCAGGAACTACATATGATGTTCTTTCATTTGCTGAAGGATATGCATACAGGGTTTTGCCTCCGTCAGTAAAAATAATTCCATCCTTTGTCTTATATTTTGAATTATTAACGGACTCATATTTCTTAATACTTGCACCGAAAAATGCAAGTGACTGTATGTCCGCCAGCTTGGAATTGATTGTTACTGTGTCAATGTTATTACATTGAAATGCATAATCTTCTATTGTCACAATATTATTATATGAAATATTTCTAAGTCCATATCAATCTGCAAATGCTCCATATGGTATAACTGTGACCTTATCAGGTATCACTACATTATCCAGTAAGGTACACTCTGCAAATGATATTCTTCCAATTGATGTAAGAGATGCCGGCAATTCTATACTTTCAAGATTAGAGTATCCATAAAATGCTAATTCACCTATTGATGTAACACCATTTGTCACCTTTATACTTGTAATCTCATCCTTATATTGTTCCCATTCCGGCCTGTTAGAGCTATCATAGTCTTCCATTTTTCCTGTTCCGGAAATGGTAAGAATCCCACTGTTATAGTGCCACTCAATATTACTTATTGAGGCACCTAAAGAATAAAGAGTGTGAGCTGTGTTCGTAATTTCATATCCATCATTTACTTCTCTAGATGAATCATCACTAAATTCATCCATTGATATGTTTTGTGCTGGATAGGAAATATCATTCTTCGCGGTATCAATGTTACTTTCCTGTGCAAATGACACTACAGGCATTGCAAGCACAACAGCTAATAATAATGCAGTAAATTGTTTGAATTTTTTCATACATGCTCCTATCCGTGGCGACGAAATATCTGTGTACATTTCTCATCTGCCATCTGTTTTATTTTTGGTATTTACATTTTGGGTAATCTGAACATCTTGTTACCTCTCGTCCGTTAAGATTGGCAGCAATAAGATGCTTACCGCATAATGGACATGTACTTCCACCATATATATGTATGCCTCTTCCTACACCATTTGACCTGATTGCTCTAATGGGTCCAAAAATATTGGCTATCAGCATGAGACCTAACATACCAAAAATACTTATTGTAATAACTGCATCAGATGCCTTGAACTTCGCAAGCAGCACCAGTACAATAATACATACGGCTATTGCTCCAACGAAAATCAAGCTTGCCCTGTTTCTTTGTGTCTTATAATCCTTCTTCATTACTTAGCCTCCTAATTCATATTATATTGGCATATTTATAATTACATTGTACCACATAATGCTCCCTCATAACATTACATTTTTACCATAGCCCATATAATTCCACCAAAAAATCCTACAAATACCATTGCATATGCTACAATCGTGAAAATGATATGTCCACATGCTGATATTGGCACTGCTAATAATGTGCATATTAGCGTGCTTACTGCAAAAGCAGCAATACCACATAACACTGTGTTCAGAAACAAAAATCTCTTAATTCTCATTAACTTTAATTGCATAAAAAACACCTCCGATTCACTTATGATTATAAAACGCATAAGTAAAATCGAAGGCTAATTCATCTTAATTCTTTGTAAAAATCACCTTTATTTCAGTGCCCTTACCCTCTTCGCTGTCAACCTGAATCATCGAGTTAGGATGCTGAGCAACTATATGTTTTACAATGGCAAGTCCAAGTCCGGTACCACCTGTCGACTTCGAGCGGCTCTTATCTACCCTGTAAAACCTTTCAAATATTCTCTCCTGATGCTTTTTAGGTATACCTATTCCCGTGTCTCTGACTGATAGGACAACCTGCTTCTCATCCTCCGAAACATTGACATCCACACGGCCATTTTCGTTATTATAGCGTATTGCATTGTCGCATAAGTTATACACTAGTTCCTGCATCATCTCCCTATCAGCATTTACAAATGCATCACCGCCCGTGATGTTAATGGCTACATTATGCATTGATGCGTTGAGCTGAAGCATATTTACACAGTTATCTGCTATATTATACAGATTAATCTGCTCAAACTGCACACCTGATGCTTCGCTGTCAAGCTCAGAAAGTCTGATTATATCATTAATTAGAGTAAGTAAACGTTTGGAATTATTATTAATCTCTCCTGCAAATCTTCTAACATCCTTGTCTGTAGCCATTCCATTTGCTATAAGCTCCGAGTAGCCTGATATGGACGTTAATGGTGTCTTAAGTTCATGGGATACATTTGCAGTGAATTCCTGACGCATTTTTGCACTTTTTAATATATCATCATGCTGGGCATGAATTGTATTAATAAATGGAACCAGCTCTTTATAGCCTACAACAGTCTCCATATTATCCATATTCACCGCCAGCTTCTCTATTGGAGCAACGATACTTCTTGTCAGAAAATGTGCAAGCATAGCACAGAGAATCATCATAGCAAGGGCAATGGCAAAAATCAGAGGTAATGAGCTCTTAAATATGCTCCATATACTTCCTGCCTCCTTAGCCACTCTTAACACGCTTCCATCATCCAGCATAATGGCATAATAGAATGTGCTCTTTGAAAGTGTCGAAGACCTTCTTATTGCCTTACCTTCGCCATCCTTAAATGCTTCTGCAATCTCAGGGCGCTTTCCATGGTTGTCCATCAATCCGATATCAGCATTTGTATCGAACTCCACAGTACCATCGGTATTAATTACGGTGACACGAAGTCCGTCTATTGATGATTTTTCGTAGGATTCTGCCGCCTTCAAAACATGTGCATATGTCTTGAGCTCTTCCATTACTTCTTTCTTAAATAATTCATAAAATATAACAGTGGATAACGAAATTGTAAGAATAATCGTTATGGCCGCAACAAGAATGAATTGTATATTTATTTTCTTTTTCATTCTATAATATATCCAACGTTTCTAACTGTTTTTATTATTGTTCCAGAATCGCCAAGCTTTTGTCTGAGGGTCTTGATATGCACATCAAGTGTTCTTGATTCACCCTCATAATCCATGCTCCAGATTCTTTCCATTATTATATCTCTAGGCATAACAATACCTTTGTTCTGAAGAAGAAGTTTAAGCAATTCGTATTCCTTGAAAGTAAGCTCACATGCCTCTCCTGCAACAAATACCATATGCTTTTCTCCATCAACAACTATATCACCGGTACTTAAGAACTTCTCTTCACCCATATTCATGCTTCGTCTGAGAAGAGCCTTTACCCTTGAAATAAGCTCCATAACACCAAATGGTTTGGTCAGATAATCGTCTGCACCAATATCAAGTCCTCTTACCTTGTCAATCTCCGTTGTCTTGGCAGTGACCATAATCACAGGAATTCTCTTGGTTTCCGGAACATTTCTAATCTTCTTAAGAATGCTAAGTCCATCCTCGTCCGAAAGCATAATGTCCAACAAAATCAAATCCGGAGTCTTATCCGCAAGTCTCTTAAAAAAGTCCTTTGCGCACTCAAACTCTGCAATGGAATATCCGCTGTTCTTTAGCGAAAAGCTCTCAATCTCCCTAATATTTCTATCATCCTCAACTATATAAATTAATGCCATCAAATCACACCTTTCATGCTTCTATGGTAACATATATCTCTCTTTATATCCATCATACAAAATACTAAATTCTCTGTTATCCTTCTGTTTGATTTTCTCAAGATATTCATGTGTATCAAACACATTCTCCTGAATCTGAATAAGGCATACAGCTATATTTGAGCAGTGGTCTGCAACTCTCTCGAAATTAGTTGTTATATCTGATAATACAAATCCAAGCTCTATAGTACATTTTCCTTCTCTAAGTCTTCTAACATGTCTTGACTTAAGCTCAACATTAATATTATCAATAACCTCCTCAAGTGGTTCAACATATGTTGCAAGCTCTAAATCTTCTTTCTCAAATACTTCTATTGCTGTATTAACAATATCCTTGATTGCATTTGTAAAAATATCAAGCTCCGCCGAAGCCTTCTCTGAAAATGTAAGCTTCTTAGAATGCATTTCCTTAGCAGCCTCCAAAATATTAACCGAATGGTCTGATATTCTCTCGAAATCTCCAATGCAATGAAGAAGCACCGAAAGTGTACGGCTATCGCTCTCAGAGAGGTTCTTACTGCTTATTTTGACAAGATATGTTCCAAGCTCATCTTCATATTTGTCAACTTCATCTTCAAGCCTATATATTTCCTTAGCTGTATCCTCGTTATAATTCTTAATCATATCAAATGAATCAAATAATGACTTTCTCGACAGCTCTGCCATTTTGTAAGTAACATGCTTACACTGCTCAATGGCAAATGAAGGCTGATCTAAGAAACGATAATCAAGTACCTGAAAGTCATCATCAACCACAGCTTCCTCACCTTTATCTCTAACTGTGAGTGTAGCAAGCTTAACAAGCCCGTTTCCGAATGGAAGTAAAAGCATAGTTGCAAGAACATTGAACACACTATGAATAACTGCGATTCCTACCGGTGCTGCTGCCTGTGACATAAATCCAAATGGTACAAACACATTAATCAGGTAGAATCCACACATAAACACAATTGTTCCAATAAGGTTAAAGTATAGATGCACAAGAGCTGCTCTCTTGGCATTCTTACTTGCACCAATACCTGAAATAACTGCTGTAATACAAGTACCTATATTCTGACCCATGATAATTGGAAGTGCTGTTGAATATCCAAGTGAGCCTGTCTTACAGAGTGCCTGTAAAATACCAACTGATGCTGATGAACTCTGAATAATTGCTGTAAATAAAGCACCTACAAGCATTCCAAGGAATGGATTAGAAAACATTGTTAATATGCTTGTAAATTCCGGAACATCAGCAAGTGGCTTAACAGCTGCGCTCATTGATTCCATACCAAACATAAGAATTGCAAAACCTATTAAAATTGTACCAACATCTTTTTTCTTTTCTTTATTTGAGAATAAAATTAATGCAACACCAATCAATGCTAACACTGGTGAAAATGAAGTTGGCTTAAGAAGCTGAATAAAGAAATTAGAGCTCTCTATTCCAGACAAGCTTAAAATCCAAGAAGTAACTGTGGTACCAATGTTGGCACCCATAATAATTCCAACTGCCTGTGTAAGGCTCATAATTCCCGAGTTAACAAAACCTACAACCATAACTGTTGTGGCTGATGACGATTGAATAACTGCTGTGACACCGGCACCAAGTAATACTGCCTTAATTGGGTTCGAAGTTAATTTCTCGAGAATTCTCTCAAGTTTACCACCTGATAGTTTTCCTAGGCCATCTCCCATTGCATGCATACCATACAAGAACAACGCAAGTCCGCCAAGCATTGATAGTACATCAAATAAATCCATATTTTCCTCCATATATTTAAGTATATCTAGTTTACTTTGCCATTATAAATATAGGATGTAAAAATTAAACATATTTTATGTAAAATCTATGTAAAGTTTTAAAAAGATATACTACTATAGCAATATTTCTGCATAAATAGTAGTATATCTCCGGAAAATATGATATTCAATATATTTATTCTCTTTTTCCTGTAATTGAAAAGATAACCCACTCAGCTATATTAGTTGCATGGTCTCCTATTCTTTCAAAATATTTTGAAATCATAAGAAGGTCTGCTGCCTGCTCGCCATTGTCTGCATTCTGATTTATCAACATAATAAGTTCTTTCTTCACCTGACAGAACAGATTATCTACCACATCATCCTGCTCAATTACTTCTCTTGCCATATCAATATCCTTGTTAACAAATGCCTCCACAGCATTTACAACCATGATAGTTGTCTCCTTGGCCATCTCCTGAATATTCTCCAGCTTCTTAATGTATGGCTCACTTGCTAATAGTATTGTGATTTCAGAAATATCAGCTGCATGGTCACCAATTCTTTCCATGTCTGTTATCATCTTAAGTGCCGATGAAATTAATCTTAAATCCCTTGCAACCGGCTGCTGCTGAAGAAGTAGCTTTAAGCATAGGTTCTCAATTTCCTTTTCCTGTCTATCAATCTCCACATCAAAGTCTATTGCTTTTCTGGCTGTCTCAGCATTCTGGCTTACCAATCCTGATATTGCCATTTCAATTGCCTGCTCAATAAGACTTCCCATTTCAATGAGCTCATTGTTAAGCTGCTCTAACTGTCTGTCGAATCTGTTTCTCATCAACCAAACCTCCCTGTAATATAGTCTTCTGTTCTTTTATCTGTTGGCATTGAGAATAGTTTCTCTGTATTGCCAAACTCAACAACCTCTCCCAATAGGAAAAATGCTGTTTTGTCAGATACACGTGTTGCCTGCTGCATATTGTGTGTTACCATAATAATTGTGTACTTCTTCTTTAGTTCAATTACAAGGTCTTCTATTTTAGTTGTTGAAATCGGATCAAGTGCAGATGTCGGCTCATCCATAAGAATAACCTCCGGCTGTACTGCCAGTGCTCTTGCTATACATAATCTCTGCTGCTGGCCACCTGATAATCCGAGTGCGCTCTTCTTAAGTCTATCCTTAAGTTCATCCCAAATTGCTGCATTTTTCAAAGATGTTTCTACTATTTCGTCCAGCTTTGACTTTGAATGAACTCCATGTGTTCTTGGTCCAAATGCTATGTTATCATAAACACTCATCGGAAATGGATTTGGCTTCTGAAACACCATTCCCACTCTTTTTCTCAATACATTTACATCCATGTTCTTTCCATAAATATCTTCACCGTCTATTTTTACATCACCGGTAATCTTACAACCTTCAACCAAATCATTCATTCTGTTAAGTGATTTTAGAAATGTAGATTTACCACATCCTGAAGGTCCTATAAATGCTGTAATCTCATTAGCACCTATATTCATATTAACATCCTTCAATGTGTGAAAATCGTTATAATACAAATCTAGTCCACTCACTGAGAATTTTCCATTGTCTGACATACGCTGTATTCCTTTCTTATTTGAATTCTTAACTTTGTATGCCACAATTTTAACAATCTCATGTAAAGTGGACTATCATGTTTTCATTAAATTTATGTAAAGTGTTGGTAAAGTGGAGTGGGGACACTATCATATTATTTCCTATAATTAATCTTGTAATACAAACTCCTAAGTTCCATTTGTGCATACTCTGCAATATGCGCTCTTGGGAAAAGATACTTGATTTTTTGACATGATGAAATATACCATTCTTGAACACCATGCTCTCTCATAATTAGTAATAGGTCTGATATATCATTCTCTTTACCAAACATGCCGTTTTGTACCGTTTTAGCAATTGTAAATGCCGTTTCTTTTTCAATTCCATGCTCTAACATTTTTTCAAATACATCCTCCCTACAAGTAATCAGTGAATTGATATCTGCTATTGCATTCCTAAAAAGCACTTCACCATTATCAGTCCACGTTCCTGTACTATAACTGATTCCTTTCATCTTTACGATATCCTCGAAAGTATTTGGCTGTAATGCCTCTACAATTTTTATCATATTTAAGTTAGTACATTCCGAACAATCAAAGAATTCAGTAATATTTTTTGAATGTATATCCTCATCTGTTGGATAATACCCTATTTTTTCCTCTAGCCTTGCGTTTAGTTCGCAATTGGCATGTGCCTTTATATCAAGTTTTGGGAGCTTGTATTCTACAGAATGGCAATCAAAAGTATTTGCCTTTGTACTATCTAATAAGCGTGCAGACTCTATTACTTTCTCCCAGCTGCTGGTGTCTACATTCATATCAAAATGTGGCTGCTTATTTCCATGAAAGCCCAGAAAAAATTCATAATATAGAGGGACTTTTTCATCCAAGGGATTTACATGGGAAATCTCAAGTAAATAGCTGATTAACGAGCTGGCAGCACACCCTCTTAAGTTGTACTGAGACTTTTTAATATGATTATATTGAATTAAATCGTAATGCTGCAGATAATACTTGGCATATGCATTTTCACGCACCACCTGCAATTCATCATACATTCTTTCTTTTGCCTTACTCAGTATAATATCAGACATCGTTCCAAATTTTTTCTCTACACTATCCTTACAAATCTGTTCTAATCGTTCATGGGTTTTATATAATTTTGTTTCCTGCATAAGAATATAGATTCCCTTTCTTTTAATGACTATAAATCTACTGATTGATATTCCTATCTATAGATAAAACAATTGCAAGTTCAACTAGCAGGCAAAGAACAGCTGTGCCTCCATATGATATAAAAGGTAACGGAATACCTGTGTTAGGCATAGCATTTACATTTACTGCGATATTCATAAACACCTGAATTCCAATGTGCAGCAATATCCCTGTAGCAATTGCTGAGCCGAACAAATTATTTGCGCCATATGATACTCTTAAAATATGCCATAACAGATACATAAATAAAAATATCATTATAGCTGCACCAAAAAGTCCAAGCTCCTCACAAATTATTGAGAATATCATATCATTTTGCGATTCCGGTATTGCTGTTATTTTTTGTATTGAATTTCCAAGTCCATTTCCAAAGAAACCACCTCTGCCTATAGCATACAATGACTGAAGAGTCTGATAGCTTGCATCTGTCGCATAATTCTCAGGTTTTAGCCAAGCTGCAACTCTTGCAACACGGAATGACATATGTTCAAGTTCCTGTTCAGTCGGCAGATTGTTCCACATATAGACAACATATGCCACTACCGCTGTAACAGTTGGTATTGCAACTATCAAATGCAATGGAATTGTTCTTGTGAAAATAAATGACATAGCAAAAGTTATTAGCAATATTACTATAGAACTGCTTAAGTCATTTGAAATAACTTTAAGTAACAATGCCATAACTCCGCCTAATGCCCAAATATATACTGCCAGCTTAATTCTGTTATGCTTATTACTATACTTTTGAATCATATAAGCAATCGTAATTATCACGCACAGCTTTACTATCTCAGCAACCTGAAACCGTATGCCACCTATGTAATCCATCTTGTTGCACCATTAACATTCACACCCAAGCCCGACTTAAGTAAAAAAATGAGTCCAATACCTATTGCATATATGTATTTTGTAAATCTATATAGAATTGCATAATTCAAATGCTGAAAAACAAAGCAACATATCAGCCCCAGTATTACGAACGCTAGTTGGCGTTTGAACAAATACATTGAATCATAATTGTATTTGGCACTGATGCTGCACTCATAAGCTGATGCTGAATATATCATTACCAATCCAAATGCACACAAAAATATTGTACTTACCCATATTTGTTTATTGCTGTCTTCTTTTTTTAACATACTCTTTCTCCCTGTATATTGTTTTTCTAATCTATGATAATACCTCTACCAAGTCTCCCTGACTCTTCAACCACATATCAATTCCTTTTCCAAATACCTCTGCACTTACAACATATCCATCAGCCTCCGTTGCAATAATTTCAGCAGTTGGCAGCTTATCAAGTACAGCCTCTATGGAGTCTCCCTTATACTTAAACTTAATCCTCTGTAATTTCCCACCATACATAAACTGAACTCGTTTTCTAAATTCACCTTCACTAAACCTAGTGGCATATGGTACATGAAAATGTTCATTTATAACCGTTAACTTCTCTATTCTATCTATTCTATAAATAGTTGGATATGAATCGTTCATTACATCAAAATTCTTTTTGATCTCGTCATCATCTATAAATGCTGCTAAATAGAAATAATACTCTGAGAACATAATGGAAGCCGGTTTCAGTCTTCTGTGCACAATAGCTTTATCTTTTGTGCGAACATAGTCAATTTCAATATATTTACATGCACGTATTGCTTCACCGATATCCCACATCTTGTTTATAAATATTTTTTTATGATGAGGTTCTATATAATGAAACATTTCATTTGCAATAAGCTCTTCAACGACTTTCTTCTCATTATCAGGGGTACAGCATTTTACAAATCTGTTAAGCATGCTTTTCATCTCACCCTTTGTAAATGCCCTACTATCCAACAATATTTTACTAATTGCCAAAATCTCATCATTCGATAAATTATTTCTACTGATTTGGGTTAATCTGTAGCCATGCCTTTGCCTATCATAGACCACATCTTTTGCATATCCTCTATCTTTTATGTCCTTTTCCAAAAAGCTGCGTATATCCTCAATATCCCTTTGAATTGATCTCTCATCTACGCCATATAAGCCGGACATTTCTACTTTATTCACGATATTTCCATCTAGTAATCTTGAGTATATCCCAAGAACTCTGTCTACTTTACTTCTCTTTTCATCCATCGCTTATCCTCTCCACTTGAGCCATCTATTTACTCTTATCAGTTACATACTCTATGTCGGTTTCTGAAGTACGATAATACTTCACAGGTGAAGCAATCTCCGAAAAAGAAATATTATGGCGATATGAATTGTTGCAGTTCGAATTAGCTAAATTTTGCAATAAAGTATCAATTGTTTCCTTCACTTCAATAGGAAATACTGTTTTACACACAGAACAATAGCATTCCGTATCTGATTTCTTCTGTAAACATGAGCTGTACATTCCTCTTTTTAAATACATATGTAGCAAATAATAATCACGTAGAAAAGAATAATGGCTCATATGAACATGATTGCATATTAAAACTCTATGTCTTGAAAAAGGTGGCTTCTGTGTTAACATAGCTTCTTTTCTTCTTTCTTCCTGTTGCTTCTTTAAATTACGGTATTTCTTTCCATTCTTCTTCATATGAAAACCTCCTCTAAAATACAATAATATAGTTTTTCTAAAATGTTATAGTAATATTATACTACAACTTCATAGACACATTCTGTCGTTGTTGAAAATATTTTTCTTTTTTTCAACATATTATATAATTTGCATGCACATATACGCAAAAAACTGTGGATAAGCATTGTTTCCATTTTGCCATCCACAGCTTTGACTACGCCTTACTCCATCACCTATCTATTCCTACATATTACTTCGCAAATCTTACCATACTCTTCCTTTACCCTTTCAAACTCCTCAAGGGCTTCATCTACATTGTCATCACGAAGGCTCATTAGCATTTCAACCGATGCATCAGCAAGGGATAAGAATCCAAGATTCAGAACAATGCCTTTAAGCGCATGAACATATTTTTCAGCAGCCGCATAATCCTTTTCCTCCACTTCCGCAACAAGCCTTCCCATATTAGGTTCTTCCGGGAAGTACTTAACATATTTCAGATAAAGCTCTTCATCACCCATAAATCTCTCAATGGTATCCTCTGTTTCTGCTCCTGCCTCATCAAGTGCATCTAAAAATTCATCCATAAACTACACTCCTTCTAATCAGTGTTTGACTGACCAACGCATTTATCAAGTACCTGATAAAATCTATCTGTGTCAATTGGTTTAACAACATGCTCATTCATACCTGCTGCCCTTGTCTCCTTGACATCATCAGTAAATGCATTGGCAGTGACAGCAATTATTGGAATTGTCTTTGCCTGTGGATGACTGCAGGACCTTATGTATCTGGCGGCATCAAGTCCATTCATTATTGGCATCTGAACATCCATAAGAATCGCATCATAGGTTCCCTCAGCAGATGCCTCAAACTTCTCACATGCAATCTTTCCATTGGCGGCGCGTTCTGTCTGAAATCCAACAAGATGAAGTATCTCTGACTCCATTTGCGCATTAAGGGCATTGTCCTCTGCAATAAGAAGATGTTTTCCATTAAACACATAATCATCATACACATCGTCATTATTTTCTGAATATGCTCCACCTGTTATGTCCATTAGCAAATCAAATACTGTTGACTGGAACATTGGCTTTGGAACAACCACATTGGCACCTGCCATTTTTGCGTCCTTCTCAATCTCTTCTGTGTCATATGCAGAAGCAACAACTATTACAGTGTCATCATCAAATATTGATCTAATTTTTCTGGTAATATCAATACCGCTCATCTCTGGAAGTCTCCAGTCAACGAAACATATATCATATCCTTCATTTTCGTTAAATGCAGTCTGCATTTTTTCCAGTGCCTCTTCTCCCGAGCTTGCGATATCGCACTGTATGCCAAGTCTGCTCATTACTTTTTTGCCATATTCCTGAGTTTCCTTATCATCATCAACCATAAGAGCTCTTACACCCTTAAGCTTCTCCGGTGAAATCTTTGGAAGCTCGCGTGATACAGAAAATGGAAGTTCAACGCTGAATGTGCTTCCCTTACCCTTCTTGCTTTGAAGCTCTACGCTTCCGCCCATAAGCTCAGTAACATTCTTAACAATGGATAAACCAAGACCACTTCCACCATACTCAGCCGCTGTTTCACTGCTTTCCTGTGTAAATGCCTCAAATATTGTTTCCTGTCTACTTTCTTCAATTCCAATACCTGTATCAATTATGTCAAATCTTAATTTGAGCATTGAACCTATTCTTGAGGTCTGAGTAACACGTATCGTTACACTTCCACCTGCACTTGTGAATTTGACTGCATTTGATACGAGATTTATGAGCACTTCCTTTAATTTCATAGGATCTCCAAACAAATACTCTTCAGTGAAATCTGTAAGGCTTAGGTGAAAATCTATGTTCTTTTCCTTACACTGCGCATAAAACATAGCGGCAATCGATTCAATCTGCTTCTTGAAATCAAACGGACTCTTGGTAATGACTATTTTCTTGTTTTCTATTGCAGATACATTCAAAATATCATTGATTACTCCAAGGAGATATCTGCTTGACTGCTCGATTTTATCGCTTAACTCATCCACCCTTTCGTGATCCAGGTTATGATCCTTCAAAAGATTTGATATACTTATTATTGAATTAATTGGCGATCTAAGGTCATGGCTCATTCTGGAAAGAAATTCTGATTTTGCTTTGTTTAGCTGCTCAGCCTGACCAAGTGCCTGCTTTAGATTCTCCATCTGAAGAACATATTTCTGAATAAGGTTTTCGACTCTTTTTCTTACAATATATGGGTCAAATGGCTTTGTGATAAAGTCATCTGCTCCCAAATCGAATGCTTTTCTCTCCGATTTATCAACTGCACCGGTTGTTACAACAATTGGAATTGCCGACAGCCTTTTGTCGATTTTCATGGCCTTTATAACTTCGTATCCATCCATAACCGGCATTGAAAGATCAAGAAGAACTATATTTATATCGTTTTCCTCCAAAATATCCATTGCTGTTTTTCCATTATCTGCTGAAAATAAAATATAATTCTCTGCAAATATTTTCATCAGAATATCTCTGTTCATTTCTATATCATCTACAATAAGAATTTTGTATCTACTATCCATATTTTCCTCCATGCCGTACTATTTTCGTATATAGCTCAACAATACTGTATACAATTCCTTTGGTTCAAAGGGTTTTGCTAAATGTGCATTCATTCCGGCTTCTCGTGTTCTCTGCCTGTCTTCATCCAGTGCGTTTGCTGTCATTGCTATAATTGGAATGGTTCCTGCGTCTTCTCTATTCATTTCTCTTATTAGACGGGTTGCCTCCAAACCATCCATAACCGGCATTCTCATATCCATCAAAATAGCATCATAGTAGCCGCACTTTGAGTTGCTAAATATCTCTGCTGCCATCTTTCCATTATTAGCCACTGAAACATTTACTCCTTTATTCTCAAGAAGCTTTTTAACAATCATCACATTCATTGGGTGATTCTCAGCTACTAATATTTTTGTTCCATTTAAATCTTCTTCCTTAAGCTCACAAGTATCCGGTGTATGTTCACTTGTATACCGGTCACTCCTGCTCATTTGTTCAAGTGGTATATCTATGTAAAATGTTGAACCAATTCCTTCATAGCTCTCAGCCGTAACCTTTCCACCCATTATATTTACAAGGTTCTTAGAAATCGCAAGTCCAAGACCGCTTCCCTGATATTTGGAGGTATACGAACCATCTGCCTGTACAAATGGATCAAACATTTTTTTCATAAATTCTTCGCTCATACCTATTCCCGTATCGGCAATGGTAAAATGAAATAGAACTTTGTTGTCGGATATATTTTCACTCTCTATGGTGAATCTTACTCTTCCTCCGGATTTTGTAAATTTAACTGCATTTGTCAGTATATTTACAAGTACCTGCTGAATTCGAATCATATCGCCTTTATAGTTGAAGCCTGTAGTTATTTTGTTGATGCACTCATATCTTATATCATTTTGAACTGCAAGGGTTTCAACAATCGTTCTGATACCCTCAAGCAGTACCGATACATCAAATTCTTCACGGCTTATGGTCATGCTTCCACTTTCAATTCTTGACATTTCAAGTATATCATTTAACAGAGTAAGCAGATAATGTGCTGATAAATCTATTTTGCTTAAGCATTCCGATACTTGAATAAAATCAGACTTATTTTCCTGGGCGATGGCTGTCATGCCCATTATTGCATTCATCGGTGTTCTTATCTCATGACTCATGCGCGACAGGAACTGACTCTTAGTCTTTGTGGCTTCCTCTGCCAGCCTTAGTGCCTCTTCAAGCTGTCTCTTGTCCTCTTCTTCTTTTACAATGACTACGGTGATGTCTGCCCTGGTCACAAGACATATCTCAGCTTCGTGGTCATAATATGAAAATCTTATTCTTTTATGTCTCAAACTTCGCACATAGAAATTAGCTATGCACCTTGAAAATTCAATACCTGGCA
>CAZBKO010000034.1:0-20208 GCA_964492545.1 uncultured Lachnospiraceae bacterium | reverse complement strand
GCACCTGTTGTTGCGAAGATTGCGAAAGAACTTGGAATATTAACAGTTGGTGTTGTAACTAAGCCTTTTAGATTTGAAGCTAAGACACGTATGAATAATGCACTTGGTGGAATTGAGAAGTTGAAGCAGAGCGTAGATACACTCATTGTTATTCCTAATGACAGATTATTAGAGATAGTAGATAGAAGAACTACAATGCCAGAGGCACTTAAGAAGGCAGATGAAGTATTACAGCAGGCAGTACAGGGTATTACAGACCTTATCAATGTACCAGCACTTATCAATCTTGATTTTGCAGATGTTCAGACAGTTATGACAGATAAAGGAATTGCTCACATTGGTATCGGTGAAGGCAAGGGTGATGATAAGGCTAATGATGCAGTTCAGGCAGCTGTTACAAGTCCATTACTTGAGACAACTATTCAGGGTGCTTCACATGTTATTATTAACATTTCTGGTGATATCAGTCTTATGGAAGCTAATGATGCAGCATCATTTGTACAGGAACTTGCTGGGGATTCAGCTAATATTATATTTGGTGCAAGATATGATGATACATATCCGGATGAATGTAAGATTACAGTTATAGCTACAGGACTTGAGAATTCAGGTAATTATGGACAGGCTACAGCTACAACAACAAGAAAGCCATTTGTTTCAACACAGCCAATTAAGCAGGTTGCGCCACAGACAAGTTTTGGCTCATATGCACAGCCGGTAGCACCTACTCCATCAGTTGTTCCAGTAACACCAAGACCAATGGGAACATATCAGGGAAGACCAGAATCAAGAGTTCAGGAAAAGAACATTAAGATTCCGGAATTTCTTCAGAGAGAGAAAAGATAATTTAAGAATGTAGATAAATGAGCATCAGGATGTATATACTATATCTTGATGCTTTTTCGCTTTCTTAATATATTTCAGGAGGGAACACATTTGACAAAAAAACAGAAAGTACTTGAAGTGATAGAAAGATTGAAGAAGGAGTATCCGAATTCGGGATGCAGTCTTGAATATGATGAGGCATGGAAGCTTTTGGTAAGCGTACGTCTTGCAGCACAATGCACTGATGCAAGAGTGAATATTATAGTTGAGAAGCTATTTGCGGTATATCCTGATATGTATGCTCTTGCAGCTGCAAAGGTTGAAGATATTGAAGCAATAGTGCGTCCATGTGGACTAGGAAAGAGTAAAGCCAAAGACATTAGTGCATGTATGAAAATGCTTACACAGGAATTTGGTGGTAAGGTTCCGGATAATATGGAAGATTTGCTTAAGCTTCCAGGTGTGGGAAGAAAAAGTGCTAATCTTATAATGGGTGATGTGTATGGCAAACCTGCCATAGTAACAGATACACACTGTATCAGACTATGTAATAGAATTGGTATTGTAAAGGATATTAAAGAACCTAAAAAGGTTGAGATGGAATTATGGAAAATTGTTCCACCAGAGGAAGGCAGCAATTTATGTCATAGATTTGTAGATCATGGAAGAGAGATATGTACAGCTAGAACAACACCATATTGTGACAAGTGTTGTCTTGAGGATATTTGCAGCAAGAATATTTAATGTAATTGTGAAGTGGAGATAACTATGGCCAAGGATATTAATAACAATATTATTGATTATATTGAATGGAGAGGTGATTTAAGCTTTAAACAGTCACCATTTAATGAAGTTGACAATTTGATATTCTCTGGGCTGATATATTTGGAATTTTCAGGGATAGTTCCAATGGCGGGCGAGAAGGGGCGCATTAACCTTGGCGAGGCAGCAATGAATTTTTTTCAAAAATATCCCATAGAAGAACGTGACAAACTGCCGTATTTACAGAAAACTATGTCACTTGTACTTGAGGCTATGATGCACACCACAAGATTTTCAAGATGTATGCTATCGAGCTATGTAAATGAAATAGATATGGAACATGAATCACAATTTTGTGCAATGAAAATTGAATTGGAAGATGGTAGTGTGTATATAGCATTTAGTGGAACTGATAATACCATAATAGGCTGGAAAGAGAACTTTAATATGAGTTATCTGTCAGAGACACCAGGTCAGAAGAAGGCTGTTGAATATGTGGAAAGGACAGTTCCATTTTATAAGAATAAGCTAAGATTTGGAGGACATTCCAAGGGCGGAAATCTTGCAGTATATGCAGCTATGTATTCAAGAAAATCCATACAGAAGAGAATATTGGAAATATTTAATAATGATGGACCGGGATTTACAAGTGCTATGATTCAAAAGGACGGATATCAGCAAATACTTCCAAAGGTAAGAACCATACTTCCACAGTCATCAATTATTGGAATGCTGTTAGAGCACGAAGAAAAGGTTGAAGTAATACAGAGCTCTAACAAAGGAATAATGCAGCATGATGCACTTTCATGGAATGTTAGAGGAGCTTCTTTTGTACACGTAGACGGTCTGACAAGTGAGAGTATGAAAATAAATCTCACACTTAAGAAGTGGATAGATTCAATGGATGAGAATCAGAAACACAGTTTTGTTGACGCGCTGTTTATGATATTTGAAAAGGCAAATATAAATGACACAGAGCAGCTTCAAAAGTTAAATATAAAGCTTGTTTTTGAAATTATTAAAGCTCTTGGAGAATTAGAGCCAAAGACAAGAGAAGTGCTTATAAAGACGATTAAACTACTTATAGACACATCAAGACATATGAATAATTAGTGCCAAAAATATAAAAGTTTCACTTTTTTTCACAGTAAATGTTTTTATTGGGAGAAAAAGTGAAACTTTTTTTTGATTCATTGAGAATGTATTGAAATATAGTTATTGTCTGATATATTAGTGCATATCAAATATAAACCGGAGGAAATATGAAACAAATATCAAAAAAATATTATTATTTGGTTGTTGCTGCCTGCGGTGGCCTTGCTGCATGTGCACTTGGATTAATTCCAAATGTAAATGGAATCTTTTTTAGTCCTGTAAGTGAAGCACTAGGTGTAAGCAGAGGAGAAATATCATTTGCTGCAACACTGACTGCTATTACCACAGGTCTTATGGGACCGGTATCCATCAAAATTACGAACTATGTTTCATTAAAAAAGATTCTCATAGTAAGTATTTTTATAACAGCAATGTCAACAGTTTTGATGGCATTGTCAAATAACATAATTATGTATGATTTATTTAGCGTGATTAGAGGTGCATCCAGCGCATTTTTTGGAATACCTGTTATAACATTTCTTATGGGAAACTGGTTTGTAAAACGTCGAGGTATGTTTACGGGCATTGTTATGAGCTGTTCTGGAATTGTAGGAGCAATACTATCACCTATACTTAGTCAGATAATACAAAAGGCTGGATATCAGGTTGGTTATTATGTATGCGCAGCTCTTATGATTGTATTTGCAATACCGGGAATATGTTTGCTTGTTCTTAGTCCAAAAGAAATGGATGCACAGGCGTATGGTGCAGGAGAAGTAGAAGCAAATCATACAGATGTATTAGCGGATAGTCAAAATTATATTTCATATAAAGGAATATCAATGATATTTGCAGGATTATGTTTGATTGCATTTATGTGCCAGAGTGTGTGTAGTGTGTCACAACATTTAGCGGGATTTGCTGAGTCGATTGGTCAAAGCAGTATGATTGGTGCTTTGATGTTATCGGTGGCAATGATAGGAAATATCGTTGCAAAATTTTTAGTTGGGTTGCTATGTGATTATTTAGGAGCATTTAAAAGTGCATATGTATTAATGACATCATTTCTTATAGGTCTTTTATTCCTTAATATTTTTCAGGGAAGCAAAATGTCATTGCTTATTGGTGCATTTTTGCTTGGTACATCATATGCATGTGCATTGATGATTTCAAACATAACATTTGCACTATATGGAACAGAGCAGTATGGAAAAGCTTTTTCTATCCTTACGGTTGTTCTAAATATTGGTGGCTCACTTGCCATTGCTATTGTTGGATATGGATATGATTTATTCAAGACATATTCGGTGATAATGTGGAGCGGAATTGGAGTAACAATATTTGCAATGATAGTTTTGATGATTATATCAATTAATTATAAAAAGGAGCATTACAAATAGTATTTATGGCAGAAGAGAAATCACCTGCGTGAATTTCTCTTCGCCCCGTCGCAAGTATGCTCCGGAAGGAGAAAATATGTTTTATAAAAAGCTAAAAATGTTTAGAGAAGATTTTTTGTGGGGTGCATCAACATCAGCATATCAGGTTGAGGGTGCATATAATGAGGATGGAAAGGGAATGTCAGTTCAGGATGTGCACATAGCACCAGAGGGAATAACAGATTTTAAGATTGCCAGCGATCATTATCATCATGTCAGCGAGGATGTGGAGCTTATGGCTGAACTGGGGCTTAAGGCTTATCGATTTTCCATAGCATGGACAAGAATTATTCCAGATGGCTCGGGAGAAATTAATGAAAAGGGTGTAGAGTTTTATTCTAAACTGATAGATGAGCTGGTAAAGCACAATATTGAGCCTGTGGTCACAATGTATCATTTTGACTTGCCTTATGAGCTGCATAAAAGAGGTGGGTGGGCGAATAGAGAGACAATTGATGCATACCTGAGGTATGCCAGGGTTTTGTTTGAAAACTACGGTGAAAGGGTAAAAAACTGGCTTACAATAAATGAGCAGAATGTCATGATTAATCATCCCAATGCTATGAATCCCGGTAGACTTCCATCGAAGAAAGAATTATATCAGCAGAATCATAATATGTTTGTTGCATCAGCTAAGGCAATAATGTTATGTCATTCGATGTGCCCTGACGCTAAGATTGGTCCGGCACCAAATATAACAGCCATTTATCCTGAAAAGTGTGATCCTTTGGATGCTTTGGCAGCTGATAACTGGGAGAATATAAGATGTTTTCTATACTATGACATTGCGGTATATGGAAGATATACACCGTTTGTATGGGCATATCTAGAAGAAAGAGGATGGACACCTGAAATATTTGAAGGTGATATGGATGTGTTAAAACAAGGAAAACCAGATTTTCTTGGCCTTAATTATTATGCCACGGCTACTGTAAGTGCAGCTCATAATGATGGTACTGACTGCCAGCCAAGAAATGGTGACCAGCAGGTTATGATAGGAGAAGAAGGACTGTACCGTGCCGCGGATAATAATTATCTTGAAAAAACAAAGTACGGATGGATAATTGATCCGGTTGGCCTTAGAGTTACATTAAGAAGAGTGTATGACAGATACAATCTTCCAATTCTTATTACTGAAAATGGTCTTGGAACACATGACGTATTAACAGAAGATGGAAAGGTTCATGACATTTACAGAATAGAGTATTTGAAGAGTCATTTTGAACAAGCAAGACTTGCAGTGACTGATGGTGTTGATTTGATTGGTTATTTGCCATGGTCATTTATGGATCTTGTGAGTACACACCAGGGATATGGAAAGAGATATGGATTCGTGTATATAGACAGGGATGAAAATGATATTAAAAGTTTGGCAAGAATTAAGAAAGATAGTTTTTTCTGGTATAGCGAAGTAATAAAGAATAACGGCTGCTAGTTTGTGACATTGAAAAAAACAGATTACAATGTTATTATGGAATAAAATATAAATCGAGGAGATTACAGATGTTTTTATTCCAGAAAATAGAAGAAACAACAATGAAATATACAGATGCCAGACATGCAGTTGGCGAATTTATTATTAAAGAGCAAGGTAATATATATAAATATACAATCAGTGAAATAGCAGAAAAGACATTTACATCAAAGGCAACGGTTGTACGTTTTGCAAAGTCCATGGGATACGAGGGCTGGAAAGAATTCATGAAGGATTATGTGACTGAGATTCAATACCAGAATGCACATAAAGGTGATATAGATTTCAATTTTCCATTTGATGAAAATGATAGCATGAGATATTAATGTATCTTAGGAGAAATAACAAGACTAAAATGGAGGTTTCCATAGATGAACCTCTAAATGTGGATTGGGATGGAAATGAGCTTCTGTTATCAGATGTGCTTGGAACAGAGGAGGATGTCATTTATCGTGATATAGAGGACGAGGTTGAGAGAAATCTTCTAAATAAGGCCATAGGCAAGCTTACAAATCGTGAAAAAATGATAGTTGAAATGAGATTTGGACTTAATAACCGGGATGGAAATGAAATGACACAGAAGGAAGTTGCAGATGAGCTTGGAATTTCCCAGTCATATATTTCAAGATTGGAAAAGAAAATAATTAAGAGATTAAAAAAGGAAATTGTAAGGTTTGAGTAAATATAAACGGGGTATAATACTTATAGCTTCGGAATTAATAGGAGGTTATGAATGAGGGTTCCAAAACATATTGGTATTATTCCTGACGGAAACAGAAGATGGGCTGTGAGCAATGGAATGGATAGAACAGTGGGATACAACTATGGTCTGTGCCCAGGGGTTAAAATTATGCATGCAGCTGTCAGGGCAGGCGTTGAAGAAATAACATTTTATGGTTTTACCATGGATAACTGCAAGAGACCCAAAGAACAGGTACGTGCATTTACTAAGGCATGCATCGAAGCAGTCGATATAATTTCCAAGGAGAACTGTTATATACTTGTTGTGGGAAATACT
The DNA here is from genome assembly GCA_964492545.1 of uncultured Lachnospiraceae bacterium. Classification (GTDB taxonomy): domain Bacteria; phylum Bacillota; class Clostridia; order Lachnospirales; family Lachnospiraceae; genus RGIG1934. The sequence continues at coordinate 13,595 of CAZBKO010000034.1, read as the reverse complement.
GCATCTGACTGTTTCCCGACGGAACTGCTAAAATATACAGAAAGAACTAAAGTTAACAATGGGGGAATAAAAGTCAATTTTCTGGTAAACTATAGCTGGAAATGGGATATACAGGACAACAGGGCAATGAATATACATTCTAAGGAAATATCAAGAATAGATATGATTATGCGCTGGGGCGGAAGACGTAGATTGTCTGGATTTTTGCCCGTACAGTCCGTATATGCAGATATTTACGTTGCAGATGAAATGTGGCCGGAATATCAGGATGAACAATTTGAGAGAGCACTTATATGGTATCAGGACCAGGATGTAACGCTTGGCGGATAAATGTTAGCGTAAATATCTGTATGATGCTGTGGTGGCTGACGGATAGGAGAAACTTAGATGAATTATTTAGAAATAAGAAAACAATTAGAGGAATTGGCAGAGCACGATTATAAGAAGTTTTCCGCAGCTTTAATACCAGGCTGTTCTAATCTTCTTGGAATAAGAATTCCACAGCTGAGAAAAATAGCTAAGGATATTTCAAAGGGTGACTGGCGCCGTTACCTTGAGGAAGCACAGTATATGTACTTTGAAGAAACGATGATTGCAGGTCTTGTAGTAGGATATGCAAAAACAGATATAGATGAAAGAATAAAATGGTTTGACTGGTATATTAATAAGATTGACAACTGGTCTCTAAATGATACATTTTGTTCAACGTTCAAGCTTAAGCCAAAGGAACGTGAAAAGGTATGGAGTTATCTTATGACAAAATATACTATTCAGGATGAGTATGTTCAGCGAGTAGTAGCAATAATGATAATGGACTACTTTTTATGTGATGAATTTGAGGATAGAATATTTGATGTGCTGCTTAAGCTAAATTATGACGGATATTATACGAAAATGGGTGTTGCATGGGCAATGGCAACTGCTTACATTCACTATCCGGAGAAGGTATACGATATACTCAGGGAACATAAGCTGGACAAATGGACACATAATAAAGCAATTCAGAAAATGAAAGAATCATTTAGAATTTCTGACGAGGATAAGGATAAGCTGCTGAAACTTAAAATACATCTGTAAGGCTTGAATTTGCAGAATGTTGGTTATATAATTAAGATAAATGGAAACTATTTTCTGAAAGATGAGGTGGACTATTTCACTTCGTTATTTGAAAAGAGGCTATAATGAAACAATCATTAATGGGGAAATTAGCAGCGTTTATATTATGTGTTATAGTTGTATGCTCATATACAATTCCGTGCAGTGCACAGAAACAACAGGATGACAGCATTATCAAGGTCGCATATTTCAATATGGGGAATTATTACTCAGTTGAACCGGGTGGAAATATAGTTAGCTATGATAATGATGCATTGGATAAGATTTCTTCATATTCCGGATTGAAATTTGAATATGTCGATTGCGGAACGTGGTCAAATGCACTCAAAATGCTTGAAGAGCATCAGGTAGATTTAGTTGGAACAGCGCAGTGGAGCAGGCAGCGAGAAGATAAGTATGAGTACTGTCTCGAAAGCTATGGATATACAGTGGGAGAAATGGCTGTATTGGGGAATAATAATATGGTATATGAGGATTACGATACCATAGGACAATCAGTAATTGGGTGTACTAAGAATTACGTAAGACGTTCTGAGATGGACATGGTTTTCAGTGAACATAATATCTCACCTGTTATTAAAACGTATGAGAATCAGGAAGAGCTTGAGGAAGCATTTTTAAATGGAGAATTTGATATAATTGCTTCCAATTCCCACACTATGCAGAGTGATTGGAATGTAATTGAGAAGTTTTCATATTCTCCATTCTATTTCATAAGCTGGAAAGGAAATACAGATTTAACAAATACCATTGACAATGCAATAATCAAGATTAATTTACAGGAACCTAATGCAGATGATGAGCTGATGAACAAGTATTTTCCTGATATTCTTGGTGAACCATTGAATCAAGATGAGCTTGATCTGATTAATGAGGGAAAGGAATACACGGTATATTACAGTGAAGATATCAAACCCCTTTCATGGTATGATAAGGAAACAGAAAGCATGAGAGGCGCACTCATTGATGCCTGTAATCAGATAAATGAGATAACAGGCCTTAATATAGATGTAAGACCTATTAGCGAGAAACCGAAAAATAGTGATGAGAATATGATTATGTTTACAACATTGTTCTCAGATTCTACGGTAAATATTAGTAATGATCAGGGAGTTACCAATGCACTTATAACAGAGCCATTTAATTTATTCCATAAATCGGGAAATAATATTGATATAGAGAGTGGCACATATACAATAGCATTTGTTGGCACCAGAAATTTGCTGGAAGATTACATAAAAGAGAAGTATCCCAAATGTCAAATCTTAAATTGTTCATCTCCGGCAGAATGTATAAAGAAGCTGGAGAAGGGTGAAGCAGACTTAGCATATCTAAGTGTTCATATTGCTGATAATATTTTAACGGAGCAGGCTATTGATGATATTAGAGAGCTCCCGACAGATGAGAAGATGAACGGAATAGCTATGTACTTCACAGGTGATAATGCACAGTTGCTGCAGAGTATTGTTAACAAAGGAATTCAGAAAATTGACCAGACAAAGATTTCCAATTCAATGGTTCAATACGCACTTACTATAAAAGAAATTGTTACATGGAAAACAATCATAAGAGATTATGCCGGTGTGATTATTTTAGGAGTTGTAGCGCTTGTGGTAATACTTGTTATTATTGTTATATTAATAACCTATGCTAATGTTATGCGAAGACAGAAGATAAAGATTGAAAGTGCCAACGCAGACAGAACAGAATTCTTTGCAAGAATGAGCCATGATATGAGGACACCTATGAATGGGATTCTTGGTATGATTGAGCTCACAAGACAAAGTAAAGATGTTGATATAATGCATGATAATATGGATAAAGCATTAGCCTCAAGTGAATATATGTTAAGCCTTATTAATGATACATTAGATTTGCAGAAGCTTGAAAGCAAGAAAATGAAGCTGAATAGAGAAATAGTATACACAGCTGATTACTTTGACAGTATATTCTCGATGATGAGAATAAGCGCAACAAAGAAAAATATAGACTTAAGAATTACTAATGTTAATATGTCTATGGAAAAATATATTGAGATTGATAAGATAAGAGTAAAACAGATATTTACAAATCTTATTTCCAATGCCATAAAATTTACACCGGAACATGGTGTGGTTGAGATTATTATGGAATGTCTTGGCGAGAAAGAGAATACATCACTAAAAAAATTTACTGTGCGTGATACTGGAATTGGAATGAGCAGAGACTTCATCGACAATAAGATTTATAAGCCATATTCTCAGGAAAACAGCGAGGTGTCCAGCGAATTAACCGGAACGGGTCTTGGACTTGCCATAACGAAGAATTTGATTGATATTATGGGTGGTGAGCTTAAGGTTGAAAGTGAACTGGGTGTTGGAACAACCTTTACTTTTACCTTGGAGTTTACAAATATATCTGATGATAAGGCAAAAGAAATAGAGAAGAAAAACACCACAAAGGCGAAGGTGGTTAAGGAAAAATTAGTTGGTAAGAAGATATTGCTATGTGAAGATCATCCGCTTAATGCAGAGATTGCGAAAAGGCTTTTAGAAAAAGCAGGCTGCATAGTTGATTGGGCGCAGAATGGAAAAATAGGTGTTAATAAGTTTTCAGAGTCAAAAGAATATTACTATGATGCAGTGCTAATGGACATTCGAATGCCTGAGATGAACGGTATAGAGGCTGCAATGGCCATAAGAGCCATTGAAAGGGCAGATTCAAAAGCAATACCAATTATTGCAATGACTGCCAATGCGTATGATGAGGATATAAGAAATTCATACGAGGCAGGCATGAATGCACATCTCGCAAAGCCGGTTGAACCTAACAAATTGTACGAGACATTGGAAAAATATATATTAGAATAATAAAAAGGAATTCAGTTCGCTGAGTTCTTTTTTTTAGTTGATAGGAAATTACGTCCTATCAATTAAAAACGCTCCGCGGGATGTGCAGATAAATGTTAATAAAACAACTTGACAATTCCTATTAAGTATATATAATATAAACTATATCAACAAACTAGGAAATAAATGGAGGTAAACAATGAACAAACTTATATATTTAGATAATGCTGCAACAACATCATTATATCCAGAGGTATTAGAGGAAATGATGCCATATCTTACAACATATTATGGTAATCCATCCAGTGTATATAGCTTTGCCGGAGAAAGTAAAAAGGCGGTAGACGAAGCAAGAACAAGAGTAGCCAATCTTATAGGTGCAAAGGATAATGAAATTTATTTTACAGGTGGCGGAAGTGAGTCAGATAACTGGGCACTTAAGGCTACGGCATTTGCACTTAAGGATAAAGGAAAACACATTATAACATCCAAGATAGAACATCATGCCGTTTTACATACATGTGAATATCTTGCAAAGCAAGGATATGAAATAACATATCTTGACGTGGATGAGAATGGTGTTATTAAGCTTGATGAGCTTGAAAAAGCAATCAGACCTGATACTATTCTTATTTCAATAATGTTTGCTAATAATGAAATAGGAACGATTGAGCCAATTAAAGAAATTGGTACAATAGCAAAGAAGCATGGCATTTTATTCCATACAGATGCTGTTCAGGCATTTGGACACATAAGAATAAATGTGGACGAGCTTAATATTGATATGTTAAGCGCCAGCGGTCATAAAATTCATGGACCAAAAGGTATTGGTGTTATGTATATCAGAAATTCTGTTAAAATAGGTGCATTTATTCATGGTGGTGCCCAGGAGAGAAGCAGGAGAGCAGGAACTCTTAATGTGCCGGCAATTGTTGGTTTGGGAAAAGCTGCTGACATAGCAGCAAATCACATGGAAGAATACTCTGAAATTGAGAAAAATCTTAGAGATTATTTGATAGAAAAAGTGTTAAAGGAAATTCCATATTCAAGACTCAATGGTCATAGAGAGGACAGACTCCCAAATAATGCTAATTTTTGTTTTAGATTTATTGAGGGTGAGTCATTACTGATTATGCTTGATCAGAAGGGCATATGTGCTTCATCCGGCTCAGCATGTACATCCGGCTCTCTAGATCCATCACATGTTCTTTTGGCTATAGGTCTGCCACATGAAATTGCCCATGGCTCACTTAGAATAACATTGTCAGAAGTAACCACAAAAGAGGATATAGATTATCTTATTGAGTCGGTTAAGGCTATTGTAGACAGATTGAGAAATATGTCACCGTTGTACGAAGATTTTGTTGCTGGAAAGCATAATTAATATTTGAAGAAAAGAGGTAAATTTATGTATAGTGAAAAAGTTATGGATCATTTTAATAATCCAAGAAATGTTGGAGAAATAGAGAATGCAAGTGGTGTTGGCACAGTTGGAAATGCCAAATGTGGCGATATTATGAGAATATATTTAGATGTAGATAATGACAAAATAATAAGAGACTGTAAGTTTAAGACTTTTGGGTGTGGAGCAGCTGTTGCTACAAGCAGCATGGCTACTGAGCTTGTTAAGGGAAAGACAATAGAAGAGGCGTTGGCAGTTACTAATAAAGCTGTCATGGAGGCACTTGACGGACTTCCTCCTGTAAAGGTACACTGTTCTCTGTTAGCTGAAGAAGCAATACATGCGGCATTATGGGATTATGCCAAGAAGAATAATATTGAAATTCCCGGACTAAAGGAGCCTAAAAAAGATATTCATGATGGTGAAGAGGATGTTGACTTGAACGACTAATCATAGTAACATTATAGGTAAAGTCATAAATGAAAGGCAGGATAAAAGGGTGAAAATTTCAACTAAGGGAAGATATGCATTGAGACTTATGCTTGATATGGCAATCAATAATAACGGAGAACCAATTCGAATAAAGGATATAGCTGCAAGACAGGAGATTTCAGATAAGTATTTAGAACAAATTGTATCGGTACTCAACAAGGCAGGCTTTGTTAAGAGCATAAGGGGACCACAGGGAGGTTACAAGCTAACAAAGGAACCTAAAAGATACACAGTTGGAATGATACTAAGACTTACAGAAGGCAGTTTAGCACCTGTTGCATGTCTTGATGATGAAATCAATGAGTGTGGAAGACAGGACTGCTGTGCAACACTTAAGCTGTGGAATATGCTTGATGATGCAATCAAAGGTGTAGTTGATAAGATAACTCTTCAGGATTTACTTGAATGGCAGACGGAGAAGACTAGAAATTATGTGATATAGGAGTGGTAAGTTGACATATGACGTTTTAGGTAATAAAATACTCTTATTATTGAAATAAATAAGAGGAGAACGTTTATATGAAGAAGACATTTAAGTTATTTGCATTACTTATATCGATAGCAGCAATAGCAGCAGGCTGCGGCAAAGGAAGTACAGCAGAAGATAAGAGATCAGAGATTAATAAGCAAGGTGTTGTGGTATGTGACTGGTTTGAGAATGAGGACGTTGATCAGAGCTTTAAGCTTGATAAGATTTCATTTTCAAAGGACGATACTACAGCACTTTTGTCGTATGTAACAAAGGTGCAGGCAAAGACACTTGATGATTACTACTGTATATATGCTGCTACACTTGATGGAAATACATATACGACACCTAAAAAGGTGAAATTTGAGGATGAGTATTATGTAATTAGTGCTTATATTTGCAATAGCGGTGAGCAGATAGTATTTACCGGAATTCCATCGGAGCAGGCAAAGGATGCATCAGGCTTTGACCATGGCTGCAATCTATATATAGGAGATTATAAGGATAATAAGGTTAGCAATACTAAACAGCTTGATTTTGGTGAGGATGGTTTAAGATACTATATAGTGTCAGTATTGGAGGATAATAGTATTCTGTATAATTCGTACAATGCAACATCTGATACATATGTTTCAAAATATGCTAAGAATACTAATGGTGAGTATACAGTATCAAACCTTACCAATGACAGTATAGATGGATATTATTGGAAATCAACATATGTTATTGGAAATAAGGCATTTATATGGAGAGCTAATCAGCAGGACAAGTCATTTATGGCATTGCTTGGTGATTTTAGTGATGGTAATTTATCTAACCTATCTGAACTATCAGCAGATTTTATGAGTTCAAAGAATTATAAGAACTATTATTCTGCAACAGGCTATGATACAAGCGGCGGTATTTACTATTATGAAATGGATACTTCAAATACTGTGCTAACAATGTATCGGTCACAAATAGATGGATTTAAGAATGGTGATTAGAATGAATGATATAGAGAGAGAAGAGATTTTGACCCAGCTAAAGGAAAATGGTGCGTTGGGGTATGTAATAAGAATAGATGAGCCGGATTTTGGATGTGAAGGTAGAAACGAAGGTGAAACAGTTTGCAGCAAGGTGACTATTTTGACTGTGGATGGTGAGATGGTTATTGATATACCTGAACGCGTTATATGGAATACCGGACTTGATGAAAAAATGTTTATTTCAATTGAGTGCACCAATGAATGAATTAATTTTTACGAAAAATGAATAAATTACTAAACATTTGAGCAGATATGACGATATATGCTATAGAACTAGAAAATTAATCCAATATTGTCAAGGAGGATAATAATATGAGCGTTAATGGAGTAACAGGTACACAGACAAGCGATTATGCAGCATATGCTGCTGGTAACAGTTCCGCAACAGAAACTGCTAAGAAGTCTGATGATACTGCAGCCGTATATGAATCATCAGTTTCTAAGATGAGTAAGACAGACAGAGAAGCTCTTGTAACTAAGCTTAAGGCTGATTCACAGAGCAGAATAGACCAGATGCAGAGTCTTGTAACAAAGATGTTCCAGAAACAGGGAGCAACAATTGGTAATGCAGATGATATGTGGAAGATGTTAGCAAGTGGTAATTTCACAGCAGATCCAGCAACAATTAATCAGGCTAAGGAAGATATTTCTGAAGATGGATATTGGGGTGTTAAGCAGACCTCTGATAGAATATTTGATTTTGCAATGGCATTATCGGGTGGCGATGAAGATACAATGAAGAAGATGCAGGATGCATTTGAAAAGGGATTTTCACAGGCAACGAAAGCTTGGGGACAGAGCCTTCCGGATATTTCAAGCCAGACATATGATGCTGTAACTAAGAAGTTTGATGATTATTTCAATAATGATAATGTTGAAGAATAAGTAATACTTAATATACCATCGGTTTATTTCAATTATGGAAATGGGCCGGTGGTATTTTGATGTGAACAACGTAATATCTGGCAGGAATCATATTGCTTGATTTTATGAATATATTTGCAAATTATTGAGATAATACCAATATATACAACTGGGAGCATCACACAAAGTCGCTCCGGAATGGAGACAATATGTATAATGATGACACAATCAAACTTCTAAAGGAATGTAATGCCGGATGTAAAATGGGACTTAAAAGCCTTGAGGATATGGTAATGAAGGTGAGTTCTGAAAAAATGAAGGTACAACTGCAGCACTCTATTGACAGACATAGAAAAATACTGGACAATACCCATATTCTTCTTATGGAGAACAATGAAACTGACAAGGAGCCGGCAGCTATGGCTGAGGCGATGTCATATATCAAAACTAATTTTAAGCTGGCTGTGGACTCATCAGATAATGAAATAGCTGAGCTTCTCATAGATGGCTGTAATATGGGCATCAAGTCAGTTAGCAGATACCTAAATAAATATGGTGCAGCAGAAACAAAGGTTAAAGACATGGTTGATGAACTTATTGCTATGGAACAAAAATTAATGGATGAGTTGAGATTTTATCTTAACTAGTTTATAATGTTTACAGAATTTAATGATTATGAGATAAGGATAAGATAATGAAATATATCAAGAAAAGTGTTGCGTTTGTACTTGCAGGCATACTGTTAATCGGCGGTATTGCTGCATGCACACGCAAAAAATCAGACATAAAAGAGACAACGTCTATTGAAACGACAAAGGAAGCTGTTGAGGAAGTCAAGATACCCAAATATGTTTTTCTATTCATAGGAGACGGAATGAGTTATCCTCAGGTACAGGCAACGGCATACTTTCTTGGAAAGTCAAAGAAGCTTCCTTTTATGGAATTTCCATCTGTTGGTATGATGACAACATACAATAGTGAAAGCACAATAACAGACTCAGCGTCCGCCGCAACTGCCATGGCGACAGGACATAAGACAAGCTCCGGAACACTTGGCATGAATGAAAACAATACAGTTTCATATCCAACCATAGCAGAATATCTCAAGGATAGCCTTGGCTATAAGATTGGTCTTATCACAACTGTATCACTTAATCATGCAACACCAGCCGGATTTTATGCACATCAAAGCTCGAGAAAGAATTACTATCAGATTGGTACAAATATGATTTCAAGCAACTTTGATTTTTTTGCCGGGGGAGGATTTACTGACAGCAAAGGTACTAATGGAAAAAGTAAAAGTCTTTACACCATAGCATCTGAAGCAGGCTATAATATTGTTAAGGGTTATAAGGAAAAAGAGGCATTAACACAAGAATCCTCTGACAAAACAATTCTGCTCTCGGAGACTAGAGTTGATGAAGAATTGATGAAGTATGATATGGATTTAGAAGAAAATGAGTGGCATTTATCAGATTATGTTTCGAAGGGAATTGAAATGCTGGATAATGATAAAGGCTTCTTTATGATGGTAGAGGGAGGCAAAATTGACTATGCCAATCATTCCCAGGATGCTGCAACAATGATAAAAGAAACACTGGCATTTTCAGATTCAGTTGATGCGGCAGTTGAATTTTACAATAATCATCCTGACGAGACACTTATCATTGTAACTGCCGATCATGAGTCAGGTGGTCTTACTGTGGGATATTCCCAGACGAAATATTCTACATATTTATCAAAGCTATCAAATCAGACAATATCATTTTCTAAATTCAACTCCGATTTTGTGTCAAAATATAAAAAGGAGAATACAGCCTTTGAGGAAGTAATTGAGGATATAGAAGATAACTATGGTGTATCATTTTCAGATGAGGAAACAGAGACACTTCAAAAAGCATATATACGAACATTGAAGGTGGGGGCTTTAAGCAAGAGTGAAATGACTGATGAGGAGTATGAACTGTATGGTACATATGAGCCAATTACAATTACAATATCGCATATTATGGCACATAAGGCAGGACTGAATTATTCAACATATGCCCACACAGGTATTCCTGTTCCTGTGTATGCCATGGGCTTTGGAGCGGAAATGTTTAATGGTTCATATGACAATACAGATATATTTAATAAACTATATGAATTAATGGATTTATAAGAGAATAAATGTATTTTCTCAGGACATACTATAAAAAGCTGAAATGTCAGTGAATATAGATTAGAAATGAGGAAATACATTTGTTAGATGTAATAATTATTGGCAGTGGACCTGCGGGACTTAGTGCGGCTGTCTATGCAAAAAGAGCGATGCTAAAGACTTTGTTAATAGAAAGAAACCAGATTAGTGGAGGACAAATCATAGACACTACAGATGTGGACAATTATCTGGGACTAAAGGGGATTAGTGGCTTTGAGCTGGCTGTTAAATTCCGTGAGCATGTAAATGAATTAGATACAGACATAATTAATATGGATGTTGTAAGTATCAGGCATTTGGATGAATACAATGAGGTTGAATTGTCAGACGGAAGGATAATAAATGCAAGAACCATAGTTGTGGCCACAGGTGCAAGGTACAGGACATTGAATGTGCCAGGTGAAGATAAGTTTCGTGGAAAGGGAGTCTCTTTTTGTGCAACCTGTGACGGAGCTTTTTTTAAAGGAAAAGATGTGTGTGTGGTTGGCGGTGGTGATGTGGCCATGGAAGATTCCATCTATTTATCAAAACTGTGTAATACAGTGTATTTGATAAATAGAAGAGAAAAACTGCGTGCTGCAAAGGTATTGCAGGACAAGGCGAAATCCATAGATAACATTACATTTATACCTAATTCAGTGGTAACTGAAATAAATGGAAATGAGAATTTGGAGAATGTTGTCATAAAAAATACGGTTGAAAACGAGATTACAACATTGAATGTAAATGGTGTATTTCTTGCCATTGGTATGATGCCGGAAAATGATATTGTTAAAAATGTACTTGCCCTTGATGATTATGGATATATCATTGCAGATGAGGACTGCATCACTAATGTTGAGTCAATATTTGTGGCAGGAGATATTCGAACTAAACCATTGAGGCAGGTTGTAACAGCGGTAGCTGATGGTGCCAATGCAATTACATCGGCTGAGAAATACCTGAATTAGGAAAAATTGGATATGGTGATAAGTGGAATAATAGATAGTTTTGTGATATAATGTCCTTATTGAGCAAAATTTGGAAGGAGCACTATATCATGAGACATAATATTAGACGGGCGTTTGCAGTATTAATGTGTGCATGTACTATAGCATCACAGCTGCAGATGCCTGTATTAGCATCAGAAGGTGAAGACAATATCATATCCGATATTGAACAGGAGTATGTGGCAGGAGAAGGGGAATATGAGTTTGTAGATAATTATCCAACTGATGGGGATTGGCAGGATGGAGATAGAATCAAATCAGAAAATGCAATAGAGTTGTTTAATAGTGATGCAGTAGTATTATATTCACAGAAGACATCTAATAAATATACCGGACTTACATATACACATGCATCAATGTTTGACAAATGTACAGTTATCAATGGGATTGATGTGTCCAAATGGAACGGAACTATTGATTGGGCAAAGGTTAAAAAGGCTGGTGTGGAGTATGCAATAATTCGAGTGGGAAATAGAGGAGTATATGATGGAAGTCTTAATGAAGATCCACTTTATAAGACTAATATTAAGGGAGCAATAGCAGCAGGAATTAAGGTTGGCGTATATATTTACTCGCAGGCAATAACCACCAGTGAGGCAAGAGCAGAAGCTGATTATGTGCTAAAGAGAATTAAGTCATATAACATAACAATGCCGGTTGTAATTGATTATGAATATTATGACGGACCAGGTGGAAGATTATATGATGCACATTTATCAGCAAGTAAGGCAACCTCTGTATGTGCTGCTTTTTGTGAGAGAGTTAAAGCAGCAGGATATACTCCAATGATATATGCCAACGCCAGTATGCTTTCAAATAACTTGAATGCATCCTCACTTGCAAAAAAATATACGATATGGCTAGCAAGCTGGGGGACAAAGAATTCGTACACTGGGAATTACGACCATTGGCAATATACAAGCAGTGGAACAGTTAATGGTATAAGCGGAAGAGTTGACTGTAACTTTTGGTACAACCCTGTTAAATCTACAGGACTTAAGCTGTCTGCAACTAATCTTTCACTTAATTTAGGCAGCACATATAAGATAAAGGGAACAATAACACCGTCAGATTCAACAGATATTATTGCGTGGACATCTTCAAATCCAACAGTTGCTTATGTTAATCAGAGTGGCAACATCGTAACAGGCTACAGGGGAACCACAACAATAACGGGAACTACTACTACAGGTGTATCAGCACAGTGTAAGGTAACCGTTTATGATAATATGAGTTCATATAAGATATCATCATTATCATCAAGCACATTTACATATAATAATCAGGCATTTACACCTCAGCCAACAGTCACGACTGCAAAGGAGGTTGCCCTTACAGGAACAACAACTATCGCTCTTAATATGAGAAAGGGCCCTGACACGGAGTATCCTATAGTTACATCAATGCCGGCAGGTACAAAGGTAACTATATATAATACCTTTGGCAGCGGAGATGATAAATGGTATTCCATCAAAGCAACTGTAGGTTCGAAGACATACAAGGGATATTCATTTGCCGGGTATATAAACGCACAGACCGGATATAGAACCTTATCAAAATCCTATTATACAGTGTCATATGCATCAAATGTAAATGCCGGAGCAGGAAGCACCATAGTAACAGGTTTGACATCGGGTTACCTTAAAGGCTCTATTAATAAGGCCTTCAGTATTGCACCGCAGTCAATTAAATATGCAGTTTTTAGCGATATAGATGCTCAACAATACACAGGTAATCAGATAACACCTAAATTAACAGTAAAGTATAATGGAAAAACACTTGTAGAAGGCAAAGATTATAAGCTTTCTTATAATAACAATATCAATTCAGGAGCCGGAAGTGTTGTAATATCAGGAATAGGTAACTTCAACAATTCTGTCACTAAGACATTTAAAATAACAGGCAGCAGACATTATTATGTGGAAAGCATTGCTGACCAGGTATGGACTGGAAATGCAGTAACACCTGCTATTGTAATTAAGGATTCAGATACCAATCAGGTGCTTTCATCATCAGATTATACAGTAACATATTCAAATAATATCGAAGAAGGCGTGGCGAATGCCACAGTAAAGGGTATCGGAAAATATGAAGGAACAATGTATATTGATTTTAACATTGTTTCAGGTGAAGTACAAAGCAGCAATAAGATAAGTTAGTGTAAAAGTATAGTTGGCAAATAGAATAGGATATTTTAGTTATGTAAA
>CAZBKO010000033.1:14423-20741 GCA_964492545.1 uncultured Lachnospiraceae bacterium | reverse complement strand
TTCAAGACTGTCCGTATGCGTCCGTCTGTTAATTAAGCGATTTCATCGTCGGGAATAATAAAACATCTCTAATTGCAGCAGAATCTGTTAATAACATACACATTCTGTCAATACCAAATCCAATACCGCCTGTTGGTGGCATACCAATTTCAAGGGCATTAAGGAAATCTTCATCAGTTGTGTTGGCTTCGTCATCACCCTGAGCAAGAAGTTCTTCCTGTGCTTTAAATCTTTCTCTCTGATCAATTGGATCATTTAACTCTGAATAAGCATTAGCCATTTCCCATCCATTCATGAAGAACTCAAAACGTTCAACATATTCTGGATTCTCTGGTTTCTTCTTAGTAAGAGGTGAAATCTCAATTGGGTGGTCCATAAGGAATGTAGGCTGAATAAGATGCTCCTCAACAAATTCTTCAAAGAATAAGTTAAGAATATCACCCTTCTTATGACGCTCTTCAAAAGCAACGTGATGCTCATTAGCAGCTGCTCTAGCCTCTTCAAGTGTATGAATTTCATTAAAGTCTACGCCTGCATATTTCTTAACAGCGTCAACCATTGTTATTCTCTCAAATGGCTTACCAAGGTCCATTTCAATACCATTATAAGTAATCTTAGTTGTACCAAGCACTTCCTGTGCTACGTAACGATATAAATTCTCTGTAAGGTCCATCATACCATTGTAGTCTGTGTATGCCTGATAAAGCTCCATAAGTGTAAACTCTGGATTATGTCTTGTATCAAGTCCTTCATTACGGAATACTCTGCCAATTTCGTAAACTCTTTCAAGACCACCAACGATTAGTCTCTTTAAGTATAGTTCAAGGGAAATACGAAGCTTTAAGTCTTCTGAAAGAGCGTTAAAATGTGTCTCAAATGGTCTTGCAGATGCACCGCCAGCATTAGCTACAAGCATTGGAGTCTCTACTTCCATAAATCCCTGTCCATCAAGATATTTACGAATAGTGCTGATAATCTTAGAACGGTTGATAAATGTAGTCTTAACATCCTGATTCATGATAAGATCTGTATATCTCTGTCTGTATCTAATATCTGTGTTAGTCAAACCATGGAATTTCTCTGGGAGAATCTGAAGGCTCTTAGATAATAAGGTAACCTCTGCAGCATGAATTGATATTTCACCTGTCTTTGTCTCGAATACTTCACCTTTGATTCCTACGATATCACCGATATCAAACTTCTTGAAATCCTTGTATGAATCTTCGCCGATACTGTCTCTTGCTATATATGACTGAATATTTCCCTGAAGATCCTGAACATTACCAAATGATGCCTTACCCATAACACGCTTAGACATAAGTCTTCCTGCTATAGTAACGGTCTGTCCTGAAAGTTCATCAAAATTATTCTTAATCTCTGCACTGTGATGTGTAACATCAAATTTAGTTATTTCAAATGGATTCTTTCCATCTTCCTGCAACTGTGCAAGTTTCTCTCTTCTAACCTTAAGTAGCTGGTTAATATCCTGCTGTGCTTCGTTATTCTGCTGATTAGCCAATGTTTTATCTCCTTCCACTAGTTAACTCTCTGAATGTCAATTACCTTGTATGTTGCAATTCCACCAGGAGTTTCAACCTTAACTTCGTCACCCTTCTTCTTACCGATAAGTTCTCTTCCTACAGGTGATTCGTTAGATATTTTATGTTCCAAGCTGTTAGCCTCTGTTGAACCAACAATCTTGAAGTCTATTTCATCATCATATTCTACGTCAATAACCTTAACCATACAACCAACGTTTATTTTCTCAAGGTCAATTTCATCTTCATCTACAACTTCTGCATTCTTAAGAATCTTCTCAATCTCTTCAATTCTTGCTTCTATATCTCTCTGCTCATCTTTAGCTGCATCATACTCAGCGTTCTCAGATAAATCGCCCTGTTCTCTGGCTTCCTTAATCTTCTGAGCAACCTCACGTCTCTTGTTAACCTTTAAATCCTGTAATTCGTCCTCTAACTTCTTCAAACCAGCATAAGTAAGTATATTTTTCTTATCTGCCATAACGTCCTCCATTCTTTCAGTCCAAAAGACTGTGTTCTTATTCCAATTAGCTAATCAAAAATTATATAGTAATAATCTTTTAATGTCAATACATTACACCCAAAACTTCCTGTAATTGCTCATAATTCTCGACCATATTAACATTTCTTCGGACTTCCGCTGAGTGTGGAAAACCTGCTGTATACCACGCAACATGTTTTCTCATCTCGTGAATACCTGTGTAGTCACCTTTGAATTCCATAAGCATTTTACAGTGTCGCATTATCATTGCCTTTACCTCAGCAGTTGATGGTCTTTCAAGTATAGTTCCATCCTGCAAATATCTGTTAACTTCACTGAACACCCATGGATTTCCACGTGCTGCACGACCAATCATTATTCCATCGCAGCCTGTCTCATCTATCATTCTCTTAGCTGATGGACCGTCCACAATATCTCCATTTCCTATTACCGGTATAGAAACATTCTCCTTGATTTGTCTGATTATATCCCAGTCGGCATTTCCGGAATAATACTGCTGTCTCGTTCTCCCATGTACCGCAATTGCAGCAACTCCACTAGCTTCAGCTATCTTAGCTATTTCTACTGCATTTACATTATTGTCATCAAAGCCTTTACGAATCTTAACAGTAAGTGGCTTGTGAAGCTTTCCAGCCATTGACGAAAGTATCTGCTCCACCTTTTGGGGTTCAAGCATCAATGCACTACCCTCATGATTGTTTACTATTTTGGGTACCGGGCAGCCCATATTAACATCGATTATATCAAATGGAAGTTCTTCCAGTCTTAACGCAATCTCAGTCATAATATCAGCATCGCTTCCAAACAGCTGAACAGCCACCGGCCTTTCCCGGGGTACTGTTTCAATCAGTTCTGCTGTGTTCTTATTGTTATATAAAACAGCCTTTGCACTTACCATTTCCGTATACATAAGACCACAGCCCTGCTCCTTACATAGCAGTCTAAATGGAAGGTCTGTGACCCCTGCCATAGGACCAAGGGCAATATTTTGTTGTATATCAACATTACCAATCTTCATATCTTCAATTAACCTTTTGTTTTTTCATAAATTATTCTTAAACCCTGAAGGGTTAAGTCCATATCATAAATATCAATATGGTCTGTCTCATCTGCTATAAGCTTGCCCAGTCCACCGGTAGCAATTGTCTTGACACCGCTTTCTCCACATTCTTCTTTTATTTTATCTACTATATATTCAGTCTGACCAATATAGCCGTATACAAGACCAGCCTGCATACTTGTTATCGTCTCCTTTGCCATAATCGAATCAGGTTTTTTAATCTCAATTTCAGGCAGTTTTGCCGCATCCTGCCATAATGCCTTTGCACATATTCTCATACCGGGAGATGTAATGCCTGCCAAAAATGAACCATCTGCTGAAATATAGTCATAGGTTGTTGCTGTACCAAAATCAATAACAATAACTGGTCCACCATAAGTATAATATGCGCCAACTGCATCAACTATTCTATCTGCACCGATTTCTGCCGGATTTGGGACGGGAAGCTTAATGCCTGTACGAACACCAGGTCCAACAACAAGTGGCTTCTTATCAAAATATTTGAGAAATGCATTTTGGAAAGAGTGCATTATATCAGGAACAACCGATGAAACAATAATATCGTCTATCTGTTTATAATCAATATCTCTTGTTGATAGCAATTCTCTAATAGAAATTCCATACTCATCAGATGTTCTCGGAAATTTAGTTGTCATTCTAAATGTCGCCTTAACCTCCTTGCCAACAAGAACTCCAAATGTAATATTTGTATTACCTATATCAACGGCAAGTAACATTCTTATCCCTCCATCTCCACATCTTCTCCAAGGAAAAATACTTTATAAAACATTTCAAGTGCCTCCAGCATTTCTACCTTGTCCTTCTGAATTTGTTTAATCTTGAGTCCACATCCTATTTCATCAAACAGTAAATCACCTTCATCTGACATGACATTCATCATAAGCTGACCCTCTTCATTGAATTCAAGCTCAATTATACCACCTACATCCTCCGTAAACAGTACACACATAATCTTGAGTTCGTCTTTAACGGCATCAGGTAGTCTGTCAAAATCGGGATTTAGGTAATACTTCTGTTCATATGAATTGGAACAGCACAACACAACTTTATCTTCGTACATATTTTCATTCCTCTCTCTACAGCCAAAGTGCTAAGACGCTGAAAATTCCAATTACCATTAGAATAATTCCGGCAACAGTAAGCGAAATTGCTCTGACATAGTCTTTTCTCATATAATACTTAAGGCACATGGTTCCATTTAGAAATGCACCCATTATGCAAATCAAAGGAAACAATTTAGCATTTCCCTTTGGGTCTACAATATTCATAACACCACATATTATTATGCCAATTGACAATATAAAATCAAATAAATCAATAAAGAATCCTGCTCTTCTGTACGGCTTTCTGCTTCTAATTGATCTCTCCAATTATTTTACCTCCCCAAGAGTAGCTACCATAACTGCTTTGATAGTATGCATACGATTCTCTGCTTCATCAAATACTACAGACTGAGCTGATTCAAATACTTCATCAGTCACTTCCATCTCAGTTACATTGAATTTTTTTCCCATTTCTTTACCTATTTTAGTCTTGAGGTCATGGAATGCTGGAAGGCAATGCATAAATATCGCTGTACTCTTTGCGTTATCCATAGCTTTCTTGTTAACCTGATATGGAGATAGTGCCTTAATTCTTTCTTCCCATACTTCTGCTGGTTCTCCCATTGATACCCATACATCTGTATAAATAACATCTGCATCCTTCGTACCTGCCATAGCATCTTCCGTCAATGTTATTGTACCGCCAGATGCCTTAGCATATTCCTCGCACTGTGCCACAAGCTCCTGTGATGGGAAATATTCTTTTGGTGCACATGCCACAAAGTGAAGTCCAAGCTTTGCACATACTATCATAAGTGAATTACCCATATTGTATCTGGCATCACCCATATAAACGAACTTAAGTCCCTTAAGCTCACCGAGGTGTTCTCTTACCGTAAGCATATCAGCAAGCATCTGTGTTGGATGATATTCGTTTGTAAGGCCATTCCATACTGGCACTTCTGCATATTTTGCAAGTTCTTCAACTATCTCATGTCCATATCCACGGTATTCAATACCATCGTACATTCTTCCAAGAACTCTTGCGGTATCTGCAATACTTTCCTTCTTGCCAATCTGTGAACCTGTCGGATCAAGATATGTACTTCCCATTCCAAGGTCATGAGCTGCAACTTCAAATGAACATCTGGTACGTGTGCTTGTCTTTTCAAATATCAGGGCAATATTCTTTCCCTTGTAATAATCAACCGGTATACCTTTTTTCTTTTTATCTTTCAAATCTGCTGCCAAATCAATCATGTATGTGATTTCTTCAGGCGTAAAATCCTTAAGTGTTAAAAAATGTCTTCCTTTTAAATTCATAATATTCTCCATTCCGGAGCATTCATGCGACGTGGCGAATCGAAATTCGCGCAGGCGATTTCGATTCTGCCATCAAGACTATTTGTGATGCTCCTGCACAAATAGTTATGTGAATTGGACGCTATCAAGCGGACTATTCACATTTTCTCCATTCCGGAGCATTCATGCGACGTGGCGAATCGAAATTCGCGCAGGCGATTTCGATTCTGCCATCAAGACTATTTGTGATGCTCCTGCACAAATAGTTATGTGAATTGGACGCTATCAAGCGGACTATTCACATTTTCTCCATTCCGGAGCATTCATGCGACACGTGGCAATTCTGCCATCAAGACTATTTGTGATGCTCCTGCACAAATAGTTGTATAAAAATGTAATAGCGGGTCATAAAATAACCTGACCCGCCTAATAATTTACTTCAATTAGCTGTTAACAATTAGTTCTTAGCAACTTCTACTATTGATCTAACTGCTCCTGCTATACCCTGAATATCTGAAGGAATAATAATCTTAGTTGCCTGACCATCAGCTGCCTTAGCAAATGCTTCAAGACTCTTTAACTGGATAACACCATCATCTGGAGCTGCTTCCTTGATTGCCTTAATACCTTCTGCATTAGCCTGCTGTACAGCAAGAATAGCTTCTGCCTGACCTTCTGCTTCTCTGATTGTTGCTTCTTTCTTAGCTTCTGCTCTAAGAATTGCTGCTGCCTTCTCAGCTTCAGCTTCAAGAATTGCGGATTCTTTCTTACCTTCTGCAACAAGAATTGTAGACTTTTTCTCACCTTCAGCGATAAGAATTGCTTCTCTTCTCTCACGCTCAGCCTTCATCT
>CAZBKO010000033.1:0-14367 GCA_964492545.1 uncultured Lachnospiraceae bacterium | reverse complement strand
GGAATGATATTCTTAAGCTCAACTCTGTTAACTTTAATTCCCCATGGGTCTGTTGCTATATCAAGTGATGCTCTCATCTTAGTATTGATTGTTTCTCTTGATGTAAGAGTTTCATCTAATTCGAGATCACCAATTATATTTCTAAGTGTTGTAGCTGTAAGATTCTCGATAGCCATGATTGGATTCTCAACACCATATGCAAATAACTTAGGATCTGTAATCTGGAAAAATACAACTGTATCAATTCTCATTGTTACATTATCCTTAGTAATAACTGGCTGTGGTGCAAAATCAACTACCTGTTCCTTAAGAATTACCTTTTTGGCAATTGTATCAAGTACTGGAATCTTAAAATGGAAACCAACTGACCATGTTCCCTTATAAGCACCAAATCTCTCGATTACATATGCATTCGCCTGTGGTACAATCTTGAAACAAGATGCAATAATAACTAAAATGACTACGACTAAAATTCCTACTGTAACTAATCCGGTAGTACTCCCTGTTGATAATAAAATATTCATAAATCCTCCATTTCTAAAGTGTTAAGAATAATAAAGGAACTAACGACACTTTGGCATCAATCCCCCCCTTGGTAATTATATACCCTCTACAATGAGCTTAACTCCTTGTACTTCGACAACTACGACAAGTTCTCCAGCCTCAAAGGTTCTGTTCTCATCCTTGCTTCTTGCTGTCCATTCAACACCATTGAGCATTGTCTTACCTGTCTCATTAATGTTATCAATCTTCTCAATAACCTTAACTTTCTTGCCAATAGTTTCATCTACGTTCGTCTTAACAAGTCCTTTGTTAATAAATCTTGTTGCAAGCGGACGTGTAGCTACTAACAATACCAATGAGACCACCACAAATGTTACTACCTGTATCCATATATTCAATCCAATAAGATTAACTATAAATGCTACAAGAGCTCCTCCGGCAAACCATACAGATACTAGTGACACCGTTGCAATTTCAACAACGAGAAATACAACAAAACACACTAACCATAATACAGCACTGATTATATCCATATTTATCCTCTCCTTTCTGTATTGCTGAAACATATTATCTTATATAATACTCTATTATGCAATTATTTGCAATTACAAAATCGCAAAAGGGCATAGAATTCAATATAAATTCCATACCCTTTTTTCTAGTATTATTATCGATAAAATACCTGATTTCCAACAATCGTGTATTCTGTATATCTTGAATAATTGGCTGCCCAAGATGCACAAAAGCTGGTAAACCCAGGCACATTATTTGTACCTGACAAAGCATCCTTAGCTGCCTTAATAGATGTCTCGTTTGGTCCATTTGTTCTAACATCTGCAAATCTCTGCGAGCTTACTACAGTAAACTGTCCACTTGCATATAGAACATCTTTCATAGTGCTTCCAAAAACACCACTCTTTAATCTGTTAAGAACAATATTTGCTACTGCCAGCTGACCCTCATAGCACTCATAGCCAGATTCAGCAGCTACCACACATGCAAGCAAATAAGCATCCTCTTCTGAAACATTGTAAGCTGAGCCTTTTACGGTCTCCACGAACTTGCTCTCTGCTGTAGCCTTTGCAATTGCATCAGCCTCTTCCTGAGCCTTTCTTTCATTCTCTAATCTCTCCTGCTCAAGTCTTTCCTGTTCCTGTCTAATAGCTTCCTGTTCTTCCTCAATGGAAACTGCTTTATTAATAGTAAGTTCAGTAGTTACATAATCTGCTGAAATATATCCGTCATTACCTTCAAAACTAATTGCTATAAAACCATTTTTCTTGCCCAATCCTGTATATGTCTCACCGTTTGCAACTGTTCCGTAAATTCCTGCCTCTGTACTTGGCTCTTTTCTAACTCTAAGTGAATCTGCTGTTATTGTTACAACAAGTGTACCACATTCCTTTGCTTTCTTCTCAGCATCTTCATCAAACAACAAATATTCTGTACTTACGTATCCTTTAACTGTTCCCGATGAAATCTTGGTCCAATTCTTGCCTTTCTTAAGAACATCACCGCCAGCACCAACATATAGCTTTCCAATTACTTCTGCATTGGCATCTGCCTTTGCTCTAATATTAAGATATTCACTGTTAAGATTAACCATGAATTTGTTCTTATAAGCACCGTTATATTCCTTCTTAGTTGTTGTTTCCTCTGTTGCTTTTTCTTCAACCTTCTTAGCTGTTGTTGTTTCTTCTACTGCTTTTTTTACAATATCGTTGCTTACTTCCTCAACCTCTGCTGCTGCAGACTCTGTATTCTCAGCTTCAATCGAAGCTATTGCAGTGTCAGCTTCAGTCTTCTTATTATCAGGTAAAACTACTGCACAGATTCCTAATAAAGCGCATGCCATTGCAGTTGATACCGCAGCAATCGTCTTCTTATGTTTCATATTCCAAATAGTTTTCATTTTCTTTTCACCTTTCGGGTTCTAATATTTTACAAATGCAATTCATAAATGTTACATATTTGTTACATTTATTACAGAAGTATTCTAGCAGAGTATAATCTATTTGTCAACCCCTGCCCCCAAATGCCTATGTTCCTGCAAATAAAAAGAGTGCTCTCGCACTCTTTAGATTAAAACTATTCAGCTGCTGCCTCTCTATATTCTTCCTTAAACACTATCTTCTTGCTTACCACATAATTAAGAGCAATTACAATAATATTAACTAAGGTTTTCATAAGCATTGCGTCCATCTGCAGCTTGTCAACTGTCTCATACATCATAATAACATCAAATGCACCGGTCAATGCTCTACATCCAAAAAATGATATTGCTTCATGCACAATAATCTGCCACTCAAATGACTTACTTTCAAAAACATACAGCTTATTAGTAATAAATGCAAATGTAACAGCCATAACCCACGCTACCATATTGCTGACAACTGTTCCCCTGCCTAAGTAATAATAGCAAACATAAAATCCAAGAAAGTTAAGAGCAACTGTTCCACATCCAAAGCCTGCATATGTAATAAACTCTTTATGCTTCTCATATATATACTTCATAACACAAATCTCCATTTCCAATATGTTACAATAACTTTACAAAAGGAGAATATATACTAATCAAAAAAAATTTGCAAGCTTTATTTTACATTTTTATTAATTTTTAATTATTGCACAATTTTATTCAAAAATTCCTTAAATTACTATAATTATTGAATAAAGAGCAAATTTTTCAATTAAAATCATTGCAAATTTCCACTTTAAGGTATATTATTTTAAAGGAGTAAATTTGGAGTTATTAGATTTAAGGAGGAAGATATTATGGCAAGTAAGGATACTAAGACTACCAAGACTGCTACAGCAGTTAAGCCAGCTACTACAGTAGCTAAAGAAGTTAAGCCAGTTGTTGCTGAAGTTAAAGCTGATACTAAGAAGGTTGAAGCTCCTAAGGCTGAAGTAAAAAAGGTTGAAGCTCCTAAAGCAGAAGTCAAGAAAGCTGAGGCTCCTAAGGCTGAAGTTAAGAAGACAGAAGCTAAAAAAGCTGCACCTAAAAAGGCACCTGCTAAGAAGGCACCTGCTAAAAAAGCTGAGATTAAGACAAATGTACTTCTTCAGTTCTACAACAAGGAAGTTGCTGAAAGCGACATTATCACTAATGTTAAGAAGGCATGGACAACACAGTTTAAAGGTAAGTTAAAAGACATCAAAACAATCGACATATATGTTAAGACAGAAGAGAATAAAGCTTACTATGTAATCAACGGTGAATCTACACCAGATTATTTTATTGAACTTTAATTATCAGTCCAATTGTGTAGACTAATTATCTACATCAAAAAGCTTAGCGATTTTTCGCTAAGCTTTTTTTCTTTATTTCATGTTAACTTCTTCTCTGTCTATATGCCTCATACATTAAAATTGACGAGGCAACTGCGGCATTCAGCGATTCAACTTTACCTTCCATAGGTATTTTCATTAATTCATCTGCAAGCCCACTTAATTCATTACTAAGTCCATTACCCTCATTACCAATCATAAATGCAATGTTGTTCTTGCAGTCAATCTCGTCATACCATTTATCCCCATCAAGACGAGCAGCTACCATATGTATTCCACATTTTTTCATATATGATGTTGTTTCAAGAATATTCTCCTCATACACAAATGGAACTCTAAATATCGTGCCCATAGTTGATCTTATAACCTTCGGATTATAAATATCAACAGTGTTTTTACTCATAATAATTGCACTCACTCCCGTTGCCTCAGCCGTTCTCATGATTGTTCCAAGATTTCCGGGATCCTGCAAATCTTCAAGAACCAAATAAAGTGCATTATTCTTGTGTTCATTAATAATACTATCAAGCTTATATTCCTGCATTTTCACAACGGCAAGTATTCCCTGTGGAGTAACTGTTCCGGAAATACTTTTAAAAACGCTATCAGACAACACTTCATATTGAAGATTCTTTAATCTTTTCTGCACCTGTTCATCCTTCATCGCAGGTGAATCAGCTGCAATATAAACACCTGTCAGCTTCTCCCTCGGAACCTCCATGAACATTCTAATCCCCTCTACAACATATGCTTGTTGTTTGTTTCTGTATCTTGATTTCGTCATCAGATTAATTATATTTTTAACCTGAGCATTTGATGTTGATGTTATCATTATTCCCAATCCTTATATTGACATATTTTTACTAATCTGATACTCGTAGTCATCCACGTTCTTAGTCATTGCAAGCGCTGCATCTATCTCAAAATCAATATATCTTCCTTCTCTAAATGCAACAACTCTATTACTTTTTCCTTCGCAAAGCAAATCTACAGCAACTGCACCCATCATTGTCGCACGAACCCTGTCAGTACAGGTTGGACTTCCACCGCGCTGTAAATGTCCAAGTATTGTTGCTCTAGCCTCCATGCCAGTCTCTGCCTCAATTTTCTTTGCCAGACTTGTTGAATGTCCAATTCCTTCTGCATTGATTACAATATGATGTTTCTTGCCAAGCCTCTTTGTTTCCTTTATGTGGTCAAGAAGTGCCTGCTCGTTTCCATCATATCTTTCAGGAAGTAAAATGTCTTCAGCACCATTTGCAATGCCGCACCACAGTGCAATATATCCTGCACTTCTGCCCATTACTTCGATGACACTGCATCTTTCGTGGGATGTGGAGGTATCCCTAATCTTATCAATTGCCTCCATTGCTGTATTTACAGCCGTGTCAAATCCTATTGTATAATCTGTACACGGTATATCAAGATCAATTGTTCCCGGAACTCCAATTGTATTTATTCCAAGATGTGAAAGCTTCTGCGCTCCCCTAAATGAGCCATCTCCACCAATTACAACAAGTCCGTCTATACCATGCTTTTTACATATTTCTGTGCCCTTTTTCTGACCCTCTTCTGTTGTAAATTCCACGCATCGGGCAGTATATAGAATAGTTCCGCCTCTTTGAATAATATCAGATACACTCTTAACATCCATATCTATAATTTCTTCATTAAGCAATCCGGCGTATCCTCTCATTATACCTTTAACCTTAAGACCTCTGTTAAGTGCCTGTCTGACTACAGCTCTTATAGCTGCATTCATTCCCGGCGCATCTCCGCCACTTGTCAATACACCAATAGTTTTCATCGTCTGCCTCCATTCTGCATGGTCTTCTCAACCACACGCACATTTTCACTGCCATACTTCTCACTTAATATAGAAAGTAAATTTTCATCTGCATTAACTGAATAATTCTTAGGCAGCACTTTTTTTGCCTTTATATCCTTAATATACACAACTATTTCATCATTTCCATCTGAATCTCTGATTGTATCATACAATCCGGGTTCAGCTGAAAAATACTCTTCTTTGGTTGTAAATTGAATCCAAATCTGCTTCTCAAGTTCATCGAAGCCTACAATATTGCTGCATATTATCTTTCCACGTTCTTCCTCATTAATGGAAACCTTGCCGTATACATACACCTTGTTGTCCACAACAAGCTTGCTTTTAAATCTCTCATAATCCTTTGAAAAAATAATAACCTCAACTGTTCCAACTAAATCTTCTATTGTAATAAATGCCATGATTTTGTTATTTTTAGTTGTCTTAACTGTTACTCCTGTTATCATTCCACCTACAACACCAAATGTGTTATCCTTGGCAACAGCATTACCTTCTTCATCGGGTATCATATCACCTGTTAAAATTGTTACATTCTTTTTCATTTGTTCTATATAATTGTCAAGTGGATGACCACTTACATATATTCCAAGAACCTCTTTTTCAAATGCAAGCTTAGTTTCCACATCATAGTCCTGCACATTTGGAAGCTTTATTTCAAATGATTCCTTCGTATCCTCATCAGCAAATTCAAACAAGCTCATTTGCCCTGTTATGGATTTTTTCTTCTCGTCATTAACCTGGTCAAGAATCATTCCATATACCTGCATAAACTGTTTTCTGTTGCCTCCAAGACCATCAAATGCTCCCGCCTTAATGAAATTTTCAATAGTTCTCTTATTAACTTCCTTGCCTGAAAGTCTCTCTATAAAATCCTTAAGATTATTGTACTTACCTCCAGCCTCTCTTTCCTCAACAATTGCATCAATAACATTTTTTCCTATGCTTTTGATTGCTGACAGACCATATCTTATGGAATTACCTTTTACAGAAAATCCGCTTTCTCCATCATTGATATCTGGCGGTAAAATCTCAATTCCCATTGACCTGCATGAATAAATGTATTCAGATACCTTTGTTGTATTATCAATTACCGAGGTCATAAGAGCTGCCATGAATTCTACAGGATAATAGTATTTTAGGTACGCTGTCTGGTAAGATACTACTGCATATGCTGCTGCATGGGATTTATTGAAGGCATATTTGGCAAAATCTATCATCTCATCATATATTTTATTAGCAATTTCCTCCGATATTCCATTTGCAATACATCCAGGTACATTTTCATCAGGATTACCATACACAAAGCTTTGACGTTCTTTCTCCATCACAGATTGCTTCTTCTTGGACATTGCTCTTCTAAGCAAATCACTTCGACCCAGAGTATATCCTGCCAAGTCTCTAACTATCTGCATTACCTGCTCCTGATAAACGATACATCCGTAGGTTGGTTTCAATATCGGCTCTAATTGAGGACACTCGTAGGTAATATTGTTCGGATTATTCTTACCTGCGAGATACTTAGGTATAAAATCCATCGGACCTGGTCTATATAAAGATATTCCGGCTATTATGTCTTCGAGGTTCTCAGGTTTCAGTTCTTTCATGAAGTTCTTCATTCCCGGACTTTCAAGCTGGAATATCCCATCTGTCTTTCCTGTTCCTATTGAAGCTAAAACCTTCTTATCATTATAATCAATATTGTTTATATCTATACTTATTTCATTGCTCTTCCCGGCAAATCTTACAGCATTCTGAATTACCGTAAGTGTTCTTAATCCAAGAAAATCCATTTTAAGGAGGCCAAGCTCTTCAAGCGTTGTCATAATGTACTGTGTTGTCACAGAGCCATCTGATGAGCGTGATAATGGAACATATTCATCAACAGGGCGCTGACTGATAACTACTCCGGCTGCATGCATTGATGTATGTCGTGGAAGGCCTTCGAGTCTCTTAGACATATCAATCAGCTTGTGAATCTGCTCGTCACTGTTGTACATTTCTCTCAATTCCGGATTCTTGTCAAGAGCCTTATCTATTGTTATTCCAAGCTCCATTGGAATTGACTTGGAAACCGTGTCACACACAGCATATGGAATATCAAGAGCTCGTCCAACATCCCTTACAACACCTCGTGCTGCCAAGGTTCCAAATGTAACAATCTGCACGACCTCTTCTTTTCCGTATTTTCTAACTACATAGTCTATTACTTCCTGTCTTCTCTCGTAGCAGAAATCAATATCAATATCCGGCATAGAAACACGCTCAGGATTGAGAAATCTTTCAAAAAGCAGGCTGTACTTTATTGGGTCAATGCTTGTGATTCCAAGGCAGTACGAAACAATACTTCCCGCAGCTGAACCTCGTCCCGGTCCAACCATAATCCCATTTTCCCTTGCAAAATGTATGAAATCCCACACAATAAGAAAATAGTCTACATATCCCATTGTATGAATTGTATCAAGCTCATAATCAAGTCTCTTCCTTAAGGTTCCGTCATCATTCGGATATCTTTGGCTGAGTCCCTCTGAGCATAAATGATTCAAATACTCCCATGATGTGTATCCATCGGGAACATCAAATCTTGGCAGCTTGGTTACACCAAACTCTATCTCAACATTACAACGCTGTGCAATCTTTCCTGTATTCTCAATCGCCTCTGGAGCATATGAAAATAATGATGCCATCTCTTCTGGAGACTTACAGTAATATTGTCCGCCTTCATATCTCATTCTATCCTGATCAGACACCTTCTTGGCTGTCTGAATACACAAAAGAATATCATGTGCTTCCCAGTCACTGGCAAATGTATAATGAATATCATTTGTTGCAACAAGATCAATTCCAGTTTCCTTGTGCATTCTAAGGAGAGCTGCATTAACTGTTCGCTGTTCCGCAATTCCGTGATCCTGCAATTCCAAAAAGAAATTACCTTTGCCAAATATCTCTTCATAGCGAAGTGCTGCTGCCTTTCCTTCCTCATACAAACCTCTCGCAAGATACCTTGAAACTTCACCTGCAAGGCATGCACTTAATGCAATGATACCCTCACTATATTCCTTAAGTACTTCATAATCAACTCTTGGCTTATAGTAGAATCCATCAATAAATCCCTTGGAAACAATTTTCATAAGATTATTGTATCCCTGATTATTCTCCGCTAAAAGTACCAGATGATAGTATCTGTCCTCACCATGTACCTGTTCTTTATCAAATCTGGATCCCGGTGCAACATACACCTCGCATCCAATAATAGGCTTAATTCCCACATCACGGCAGGCTCTATAAAAATCAATAACTCCATACATAACACCATGGTCAGTTATTGCAAGTGAATCCATTCCAAGCTCCTTCGCTCTTGCAGGCAATTCTTTTATTTTCGATGATCCATCAAGAAGACTGAACTCTGTATGGACATGTAAATGTGTAAATGACATGCTAAAATCCTTTCTAAACATTCTTTTATAAGTTTATCACATTTGACCTTTTAATTAAATATGAAAATCAAAAGAAGCAGAGTCTAAAACAAAGTTTTAGATTCTGCTTCTTCTAAACCTATTATCTACTGAGCCTGCGTACTGCTTAAATACTTCTCAATACTGCTTATTGCTGCTTCCTCATCTTCTCCATCTGCTGACACCATAACATTCTCACCTACATTGAGGCCAAGTGTCATCATACCCATAATGCTCTTTGCATTAACTTTCTTATTACCACACTCTACATAAATAGAGCTTTCAAACTGGCTTGCTACCTGTACAAGTAATGCAACCGGTCTAGCTTCAAGACCTGTTTGAATTTCAATAGTCATGTTCTTAGTTACCATAACTGTCCTCCTCGTTATCCCTTAAGTCATCTGCGATCTCGCATATTTTTCTAAGTCGATGGTTAACCCCGGATTTTCCAACCGAAGGTGTAAGTAATGTTCCAAGTTCTTTAAGTGACGCTTCGGGGTTAGCCAGTCTCACCACTGCCATATCTTCCAAAACTTCTGACAGGCTTGATAAACCAACTGTGTCCCTTATAAACTTAATATCCTCAATCTGCTTAACTGCTGCCGATACAGTCTTATTAAGATTAGCTGTCTCACAATTAACCTTGCGATTAACACTGTTTCGCATTTCCTTAACAATCCTTACATTCTCCAAATCCATTAGGGCGACATGCGCTTCCATAACGTTTAATATGTCTACTATACCAGACCCTTCTTTGATATATACCACAAAATGCTTCTTTCTTTCAACTATTTTCGCATCAATTTGAAAATTTTGTATGATTTTACATAATTGAGTCGCTTTTTGTCGATTTGTGCATACTATTTCAAAGTGATAGAACTTTTGTGGGTCACTTATTGAGCCAGTTGCCAAAAAAGCACCCCTAATAAATGCTCTTTTACAGCAATCTTGCATAATAACAATGTTATCTGTAATAGACATCTGCTCACCAATTTCACCATATTGGTCCATCAGTTTCGTAGCCTGAAGTACTCTAACAGCATCTTCATGATGTTTTACAATGACAGTATAGTACGAATTTTGTCGTATGGAAATTTCAGTCTTTATATTAAATGTTTTTTTGAGTAATGTAAAGTACTTTCTTGCAACAGCAATATTTTCTGTATGTATTTTTACCATGTATTTATCATTTACAGATATCTGAATTCTTCCACACATGCTGATTATTGCTGATATTTCAGCTATTTTGCAATGTCTGGCATTACTAATCTGCGTTGATAATTCATCCTTTACCCTGCTTGAAAATGACACCTTTTCTTATGTCCTCCATTATTTACTTATATCTCTGTGGAATATTTTCACACCATATTCATCATCTGCTGCAATTTCTTCGTATAAACAATTGGCTGTAGTAACAGAACGATGCTTTCCACCTGTACATCCAATGGCAATTACCAGTTGATTTTTTCCCTCTGCAATGTAATTAGGAATTAAAAACTTAATCATATCTACTAATTTTTCAACAAATTGTACAGACACCGGTGATGCCATAACATACTCTCTGACTTCCAAATCATTTCCTGTCTTTGGCTTTAGCTCCGGTACATAGTATGGATTTGGCATAAATCTTACATCAAATACAAGATCTGCCTCTGTAGGCAGTCCATATTTGAAGCCAAATGACATAATATTAATAAAAAGATTCTTGTATTTCATATTCTGAACAAATATTTTATCTATTTCAGCCTTTAAATCCTTTGTGAGAAGATAGCTCGTATCAATTATAAAATCAGCCTGTCTTCTTAAAAATTCCAATTTTTCTCTCTCGGCTTTTATTCCATCCTCAACACGTCCCTGTGCAGCTATTGGATGCGCTCTTCTCGTTTCCTTAAAGCGCTTGATAATTGTATCATTTGTTGCATCTAGAAATAAAATCTCATATTTCTGTTTTATTTGAACCATTTCCTGAAGAACATTTTCAAGTTCAGGCAGTGCATCACCGCTTCTGATATCTACACTTAGTGCAACATTTCTTGAGCCCGATGCCGCATCATAAGATAATTGCGCAAATTTTTCAATTAATGGTATCGGAAGATTATCTACACAAAAATATCCTGCATCTTCAAGAACTCTTAACACTGTGCTTTTTCCTGCTCCGGACATTCCGGTTATTATTACAAATCTCATATTTTCTTTCATTGCCTATATCCTCTATTCACCAAGTACCTTAACCTCAGTCTCCAGCTGTACGCCAAATTTGTTATACACTTTTTCCTGTACTTCTGATATCAGCTGTAAAATATCAGAGGCCGTTGCACCACCTGCGTTAATCACAAATCCGCAATGTTTCTCTGAAACCTTCGCTCCACCAACACTATATCCTGCAAGTCCTGAATCCATAATGAGTTTTCCTGCAAAGAATCCCTCCGGACGTTTAAATGTACTTCCTGCGCTGGGAAATTCAAGAGGTTGTTTCTCTATTCTTCTCTTGGCAAGCTCAGCCATATATGTCTTTATCTCGTGATAATTTCCAGGCTTTAGCTCCATCTCAACTTCAAGAACTATGTAACCTCTTGAAGCTATAATGCTTCTGCGATATCCCAGCTCAAGTTCATCTGTTGTGAGTGTTATTACATTTCCATCACTATCCAGTACCTTTACTTTGGTAACTATATCTTTCATTTCACCATCGTATGCACCTGCATTCATTGTCACAGCTCCACCAAGAGTACCAGGTATTCCCGATGCGAATTCAAAGCCTGTAAGTCCTGCTTCAAGAATTGGTTTTGAAAGCTTTGACAGCATAATTCCGGCCTGTGCTGTTACATGTGTCCCCTCAATGCTGTAACTGGCAAAATTTCTGAATAATTGTATAACTACACCTCGTATACCGTTATCCTTTACAATTAGATTACTTCCATTTCCTATGATGTAATAAGGCACATGTTCACTCCTGCATAGAGCTATTATCTGCTGTACCTGCTCATACAAATGTGGTGTGACAAAAAAATCTGCCGCACCACCTACTCTGAATGTTGTATGCTTATTCATCATTTCGTTCAATAAAACGTTATCTTTCCCAACTATATCGCATAATTTCTTCTGCATCATTATCAATTCCTTTTTATTTATTTTAGAATTAATGCTGCTGCGCCATAAATACCAGCGTCGTTGCCCAGCTTAGCAAGCTCAAATTCAGCTCCTCTGCAGGCATGGAAAGCATTTTCCTCATAATGTTTCTTAACTGTATTAATTAAAATGTCTCCGGCCTTGGATACGCCTCCGCCGATTACAAATGCTTCCGGATCAACAACACATGCAATATGAGCAAGTGCAAGTCCAAGATTAAACCCAAGATCATCAACTAAATCGATTGCAAGTTCATCTCCTGCTTTGGCTGCATCAAATACTTCCTTAGCTGAAATATACTGAACTTCTCTAAGTCTTGATGGTCTGTCTGTTGTGTTAAGAGCCTTCTTAGCTGCCTTAACAATTCCTGTAGCTGATGCATACTGTTCAAGACATCCTGTCTTACCACATCCACATACATCTGTTTCCTCTGTATTAATCTTAATATGTCCGATTTCTCCGCCTGCTCCATGAGTTCCGGAAACAACCTTTCCATCAAGTATTATTCCACCGCCAACTCCTGTTCCAAGAGTAACCATTACAAGGTTCTTATATCCCTTGCCGCCTCCCTGCCACATCTCACCAAGAGCTGCAACATTAGCATCATTACCTACCTTAACAGGCATGTCAATCATCTTGCTAAGTTCATCTGCTACATTAAATATGCCCCATCCAAGGTTAACACATTTAACAACTGTTCCGTCATCCTTGATTGGTCCGGGAACTCCCATTCCAACACCTGCGCAATTATATTTTGGAACATTCTTCTCTTCCATCTTCTTCGTAATAGCTTCTGCAATATCTCCTAAGATATACTTACCGCCATCATCTTTTCTTGTTGGAATTTCCCAATTATCAATGAGTGCTCCATCAATTCCAAATAATCCAAGCTTAACTGTTGTTCCTCCAATATCTACTCCAAAACCAAATTCTGCCATTTTTATCTCCAATCTGAAGCATTTTTGCAACATGGCGAAAGCGATTGTGCCTCTGCCATAAAGACTATTTGTGATGCTCCTGCACAAATAATCTCGTGAAAATGCAAGTCATCTGACTTGTTATTACACTATGCATCCGTATATTATTCTTCATGTTTTCCAAGATTTCTCTGTACTCTGTTATATAATTCCTGAGCTGCGTTGTAACCCATCTTCTTCTGTCTGTGATTGACAGCTGCCGACTCAACTATTATGGCAAGGTTACGTCCGGGTCTGATAGGAATTGAATGACACACTACCTTGTTTCCAAGGAATTCTGTATACTGTTCCTCAAGTCCAAGTCTGTCGTATTCTTTCTCTCTGTTCCAGTCTTCAAGCTTGATAACCATATCAATACTCTGTGTCTCTTTAACACTTTCAACACCAAACAGTGTCTTTACATCTATAATACCTATTCCTCTAAGTTCAATAAAATGCCTTGTAATATCTGGTGATGTACCAATAAGGGTCTCATCGCTGACCTTTCTTATCTCAACAACATCATCAGTAACAAGTCTGTGTCCACGCTTAATCAATTCAAGAGCTGCTTCACTCTTACCAATTCCACTCTCGCCCATAATAAGAACACCTTCACCATAAACATCCACAAGAACTCCATGAATTGAAACACATGGTGCCAGCTCCACATTAAGCCATCTTATGATTTCTGCCATAAATGCCGATGTTGTCTGAGATGTAACAAGTACAGGTACAGAATGCTTTCTAGCCATTTCAAGCATTATATCGTCAGGCTGCAAATTTCTACAGTATACAAGGCAAGGTATATTGCTTGACATAAATTCTTCGTATACAATTCTTTTTCTTTCCTCTGATATCGTTTCAAGATAAGCTGCCTCAACATGTCCAATTATCTGAACTCTGTCCTTATCAAAATGGTCAAAGAATCCAGTTAGCTGGATAGCCGGTCTATTAATATCTGTCTGATGTACCTGAATCTCCTCTGTGGAAACTTCAGGAGTCAAATTAGTAAGTTCCATTTTATCAATTATTTTCGATAACTTTACAGACTGCATATTCACCTTATTCCTTTCACTCTTCTTTTTAGTACTATTCTATCACAACTATTTACATTTTAGCAACGAAACATTAATTATTGTTTGTGTCAAGTAAACGTTGGCAAATTTTTTACTGTTTTTCAAAAATGATA
>CAZBKO010000032.1:13405-20808 GCA_964492545.1 uncultured Lachnospiraceae bacterium | reverse complement strand
AGGACTTCCAATTGGTGGTGGTAAAGGTGGTTCTGATTTCGACCCTAAGGGAAAATCAGATAGAGAAGTTATGGCTTTCTGCCAGAGCTTTATGACAGAGCTTTGCAAATATATCGGAGCTGATACTGATGTTCCTGCTGGTGATATCGGTACTGGCGCAAGAGAAATCGGTTACATGTTCGGACAGTATAAGAGAATCAGAGGATTATATGAAGGAGTTCTTACAGGTAAGGGATTTTCATATGGTGGATCTTTAGCTAGAACAGAAGCTACAGGATATGGTTTATTATACTTAACAGAAGAAATGTTAAAATGCAATGGTAAGGACATCAAGGGTGCTACAGTATGTGTATCAGGTTCTGGTAACGTTGCTATATATGCTACACAGAAGGCACAGCAGTTAGGTGCTAAGGTTGTTACAGTTTCTGATTCTACAGGATGGGTTTACGATCCAGAAGGAATCGATGTTGCTTTACTTAAGGACGTTAAGGAAGTTAAGAGAGCAAGACTTACAGAGTACGCAGCTAACAGACCAAGTGCTCAGTATCATGAAGGACGTGGAGTATGGACAGTTAAGTGTGATGTTGCTCTTCCATGTGCTACACAGAATGAATTATTAATCGACGATGCTAAGGCATTAGTTGCTAACGGATGTTGGGCAGTTGCAGAAGGTGCTAACATGCCTACTACAATCGAAGCTACTGAATATTTACAGCAGAATGGTGTATTATTTGCACCAGGTAAGGCTGCAAATGCTGGTGGTGTTGCTACTTCAGCTCTTGAAATGTCACAGAACAGTGAAAGATTAAGCTGGACATTTGAAGAAGTTGACTCAAAACTCCAGAACATCATGGTTAACATTTTCCATAACTTAGATGATGCTGCAAAGCGTTACAATATGGCTGGAAACTATGTTGCTGGTGCTAACATTGCCGGATTTGAGAAGGTTGCTGATGCTATGAATGCTCAGGGAATCTGCTAATTTCGTATAATTTAGTTTATTTCAATTTAGAAGCCCCCGCTTCAGTGCTAAAGTGCACAAAGCGGGGGCTTCTCGATTGTTGGAAAATCATGTAAATCAAATAATACTTGAATAATTTAATAAAATGTTGTAATATTTATTGATGTTGTCAAAAGGTAAATTGATTTAGAAAATAGAGGAAAGTCAAATATGAACAAATTATTGAACATTAAGAACAGAAATCTTGCTATAGTATTGGCAGTTAACTGGATTTTGGACCTATTAACAGGATGTGTACTGTATTTTGGATTAAAGAAGATTGATTCATCATTTATGACCGGAACAATATTGGTAGATACATTTTTCCTTGTAATAGTATATCTGTTTGAATATTTCAAGAAGGATTCCAAATATGATATCATTTTAAAAGGGTTTATTGTAGCAAGAAATATTTATCTTATTTTCTATTATATGGAATACTTTTGTGGAAGCAGCAAAAATGTCAGTCCATCAGACATTCGCTTTTATTTGAACGGATTAATATACATAACAATACTTGTGTTTATGTTTGCTATTTTTTATCGACTGCCTGCAACAGCAATTGCATTTAATACATTGGCTTTCATACTTCTTATAACCAATCTGTTTCTCGTTGATGAAAGAGGATTGCCATTTTTCTTTGCAGATTTATTTTCAATAGGTACAGCAGCAGAGGTGGCGGGCAACTATACGTTCAGCCAGTGGCCTGAATATGTGTGCATATTTATATGGTTCCTGACAGGAACGGTTACAACAGTATATGTGCTTAAGATGCAGACAAAGACTAAGCCTGAAAAACTCAGATGGAATATACTTATTCGCTTGTGTGCACTTGGATTTGTATTTGGTGTCCTTTCGTTATTCCTTAAGACACCACTTATGTCAGAGTGTGGAATTGAACCATACTTTTGGAAGCACACAAAGAATGGTGTTGCTCTGAACCTTATGATGGATGCTAAGTATTCACAGCTTGAGAAACCATCAAGCTATGATGTTGATGATTTGAAACAGATTGCTTTTCAGTATACCGGTAAAAAAGCTTCATCAGAAGTGAAGCCTAATATTCTTGTAATTATGGATGAATCATTTGCTGATTTATCTGTACTTGGTGATTTTACAACCAATAAGGAGGTTATGCCATTTATTAACAGCCTTACGGAAAATACAATTAAAGGACACACATTTTCATCTGTATATGGCGGATGTACAGCTGATTCAGAATATGAGTTCCTTTCAGGTGATTCGATGATAAGCTATCCAAATGGAGCCGTTCCATATCAGACATACCTAAAGAGTACGACCTATATGAGTACAATAGTCAAAAATCTTCAGAATTTTGGATACGATACAACCTCATATCATCCAAATGAAGCATCAAACTGGAACAGAACTAAGATTTATAAGGCAATTGGATTTGATAAGACAATGTGGATTGGTGACACTATTAATCCTGAATATATAAGAAATTACACATCAGACGCAAGTGATTTTGATACAGTAATCAATCAATTTGAGAATAAGGGTGATAAGCCATTATTTTTGTTTAACATAACTATGCAGAATCATGGTGGATACCTGATATCTGATTTTGAAAATGAAATCAAGGTAACTTCTGCTGATGAGGGAATATATCCTAAGACTGAGCAGTTTTTAACACTTGCAAATAAGACAGATGAAGATGTTAAGAATCTTTTAGAATATCTCAAGGATTATGACGAGCCTACTATAGTTGTATTCTTTGGCGATCATCATCCAAAGATTGACAGTAATTTTATAGAGGATATGCTTGGTGAGAGCATGGATAATCTTGAAATTGAGGATTTACAGAAATTATATCAGACACCTTTCTTTATTTGGGCTAATTATGATATACCTGAGCAGGACAATGTTGATATTAGTATTAACTATTTATCTACGCTGCTTTGTGATACTGCCGGTCTTCCAACAACTGCATATCAGGAATATTTAAGAGCACTGAGAGAGAAATATCCTGTATTAAATGGAAATGGTGTAATTGATTCAGAAGGAACATACTACACAAAAACAGATGCGCTGGAGAAATTTGAAGACCTTGTAACATATGAAAGTTTTATATATAATCATATGTTTGATACAAAGGGATATATTAAGAGCTTTTTTGAAAATTAAAAATATCATTTGACTTAATTCATATGTTGTGATATATTCGCATATGTTAATAAAAATAAATTAAATACCTAGACGCTAGGGGAGCCCATGGGCTGAGAATTGTTCATTTGAACATGACCCTTAATACTTGATGCGGTTAATACCGACGTAAGGAAGCACGGTTTTCTATTGATTATAGAATCCTCTGGCGTGGTAATCACAAAAGGAGGATTTTTTTATGAGTTTTTTTGTAACAAAGGTTGATGATGGCTGGGGTGGATTCATATATGATTTCACAACAGCAGGATATGTAGCGGTTATTGCTATAATTGCATTACTGGTTGCTGTAGCAGCTCTTCTGAAAAAGGGTAAGGTAAATGCGAAGCTGTCAACAATGCAGATAGTATTTTCAGGTGTTGCCATGGCACTTGCATTTGTAACTTCTGAATACTGCAAGCTGTTTAAAATGCCAATGGGCGGTTCTGTTACATTATTTAGTATGTTGTTTATTGTTCTTATAGCATACTGGTATGGACTAAAGACCGGACTTATGGTAGGTATTGCTTACGGATTGCTTCAGTTAGTTGTTGATCCTTATGTAATCAGCTTTCCGCAGCTTTTATGTGACTATCCACTGGCATTCGGAGCATTGGGACTTGCAGGTATTTTCAGCAACAAGAAGTACGGACTTCAGATTGGATATGTTGTAGGAATTCTTGGCAGATATTTATTTGCTACAATATCAGGAGTTGTATTCTTTGCAGATTATGCGAAAGAGGGTATGAGCCCACTCACATATTCATTGGCATACAATGGTGCATATCTTGGAGCTGAGGCTGGAATTACACTTGCTATTTTATGTATACCGGCAGTTGCTAAGGCAATGAAATTAGTTAAGAAAATGGCTACAGAGCAGACTAAAACACAAACAGCATAGATTATTTTTGCTAATTGTGATATTATAAATGTGTCGCGTAAATGCGGCACATTTTTTCAATTTATGGCAAACCAATGTGAAGAATGGAGATTGTATGTACGAAGGAGCAATTTTTGATTTAGATGGAACACTGTTAGATTCTATGAATGTATGGAGACAGATTGATATAGATTTTCTTGGAGCAAGAGGAATAGAAGTACCAGATGACTATATGAGAGAAATAGCTGCAATGGGATTTGAAGAAACTGCTAAATATACTATAAGCAGATTTGGGTTAAATGAAGCACCTAAGAATCTTATGGATGAGTGGTATGACAGGGCATTATATGCATATACTAACACGGTGGAATTGAAACCGGGTGTCAGAGGATACCTAGAGCTTCTTAAGAAGAATAACATCAGGATGGCTGTTGCAACTGCATCAGAGAGGGAATTGTTTAGTGCGGCACTCAGAAGAAATGATATTTATGATATGTTTGAAGCCTTTGTTACAGTGAGTGAGGTTAAACGTGGAAAAGGATTTCCTGATATATACATAAAAGCTGCCGAAAAGATACATATGCCGGTGGAAAAATGCGTGGTATTTGAGGATATTATCAAGGGAATAAAAGGAGCAAAGGATGGGGGATTTGCTACCGTTGCAATGTACGATTCCAGATCTGATTACGACTGGGAAGAAATGAAAGCAACTGCTGACAGGCATATACATGATTTTGGTGAACTTAATGATGTATTGCTTAATATATAGGAATAATTGGAGGCTTAAATGGCTAAGAGAAGTAAGAATATGATAGAAGAATATAATCCACAGGAACCCGTTAGACTTAATAAGTTTTTAAGTGATGCAGGAATGTGCTCGAGAAGGGAAGCAGACAGACTGATCGAGGCCGGTAAGGTGTTGGTAGACGGAGTTGTGGCAGTGATGGGGCAGAAGGTAACGCCTAATCAGAATATAGTATGTGATGGGAAAATGGCAAGTAGAGAAAAGGAATTTGTTCTTATTGCTGTTAATAAGCCTGTGGGTATTGAGTGTACATCAGATAGAAAGAATCCTGATAACATTATCGATTTTATCCACTACCCAAAGAGAATATATACCATAGGAAGACTTGACAAGAATTCAGAAGGATTAATACTGATGACAAATGACGGAAGTATAGTAAATAAGATTTCTAAGTCTGTAAATCATCATGAAAAAGAATATTTCGTTAAGGTTAATAAAAAAATTGATGAGGCATTTGTTGAGAAAATGTCAAGCGGTGTTAATATTCTTGACACTGTTACAAGAGAATGTGAAGTTGAAGCAGTAGGCCCGGATGTTTTTAGAATTGTTTTGACACAGGGACTCAACAGACAGATAAGAAGAATGTGTGAGGCATGTGGATATAGAGTATTAAGACTTAGAAGAGTGCGTATTATGAATATCAATTTGGGTAAGCTAAAGGTTGGAACATATAGAAATGTAACTGATAGGGAGCTTGACAAACTTTTAGCAGCTTTAAATGAAACGGAGCAGGGAGAGATTTAGATGGACAAGTCACGTAGAATTAAGGAACTTGTAGAACTTTTAAATAAAGCAGGGAGAGCTTATTATCAGGAAAGTAATGAGATAATGAGCAACCTTGAATATGACAGACTATACGATGAACTTGCAGGTCTTGAAAAGGAAACTGGAATGGTGCTTGCAAATAGTCCCACAATAAATGTTGGATATGAGGTGGTGAGTGAGCTTCCAAAGGAAACCCATGAATCACCTATGCTTTCACTTGATAAGACAAAGGAAATCAGCGGGCTTAAGAGCTTTATTGGAACTAAAGTGGGTGTTTTGTCGTGGAAGCTGGATGGACTCACGGTTGTATTAACGTATGATAATGGTGAGTTGGTTAAGGCAGTAACTCGTGGCAATGGCGAGGTTGGTGAAATTATAACTAATAATGCAAAAACCTTTAAAAACATACCATTAAAGATTCCTTTTAACGGAAAGCTTATAGTAAGAGGAGAAGCTGTAATAAAATATTCTGAATTTGCCAAGATAAATGACAGAATTGAGGATGTTGATGCAAAATATAAGAATCCGCGAAATCTGTGCAGCGGCTCGGTAAGACAGCTTAACAATAAAATAACAGCAGAAAGAAATGTTAATTTTTATGCATTTACTCTTGTGCAGGCGGAAGGTGTTGATTATGGTAATTCCATAATGAAACAATATGAATGGCTTGAAGAACAGGGATTTTCTGTGGTAGAATACAAGTCTGTGACAACTGAAAATATAGATGAAGCAATGGAGTATTTTGCTAAAGAAATTGAGCATCAGGATTTACCTTCTGACGGTCTTGTTTTAGTATATGATGATATTGCTTATGGTATATCTCTTGGAAGAACTGCAAAATTCCCAAGAAATGGAATAGCATTTAAATGGGCCGATGAGCTTGCCACGACAACTCTTAGGGAAATTGAATGGAGTCCGTCAAGAACTGGGCTTATTAATCCGGTCGCAATATTTGAACCTGTTGAACTAGAGGGAACTACTGTGAGCCGTGCAAGCGTGCATAATCTAAGTATAATGGAAGCCTTAAGGCTTGGAATAGGCGATAAAATTAGTGTATACAAAGCAAATATGATTATTCCGCAGATTGCAGAAAATTTTACTCAGAGTGGTAATGTTGTAATCCCTGATAAATGTCCGGCATGTGGTCAAACAACTCA
Source organism: uncultured Lachnospiraceae bacterium (assembly GCA_964492545.1). Classification (GTDB taxonomy): domain Bacteria; phylum Bacillota; class Clostridia; order Lachnospirales; family Lachnospiraceae; genus RGIG1934. The sequence goes on along the minus strand of CAZBKO010000032.1, from coordinate 14,038 downwards.
GATAAAGCAGATAAATGATGTTAAGTCACTTTACTGTATTAATGAAGAATGCCAGGCGAAGAAAATCAAATTATACACACATTTTGTAAGCAGAGATGCTATGAATATTGATGGATTGTCAGAGGAAACACTTGAAAAATTTATAGATTTTGGATATATAAGAGAATTTGCTGATATATATAAAATGGACAGATATGAAAATGAAATTGTTGGTACAAAAGGATTTGGAAGAAAATCCTATGACAATCTTTTGGATGCCATAGACAAATCACGTAAAACAACACTTGTCAGGGTTATTTACAGTCTCGGTATACTTAACATTGGATTATCAAATGCTAAAATGATATGCAAATCTTTCAATTATAATCTTGATGAAATGCTTAATGCTTCAGTAAATGAATTTACTGAAATAGAAGGTGTCGGAGAGGTTATTGCTGATTCATTTGTAAAATATTTTGAGAATAAGTCAAACATGGACAAATTCAAGAACCTTTTAGCAGAGCTTGTTATAGAGCAGGAAGCTAAAAGTGATTCACCGATGATATTTGAGGGAATGGTATTTGTAATAACAGGCTCTGTGGAACATTTTACCAACAGAAATGAAGTGAAAGCTAAGGTGGAGGAGCTTGGGGG
>CAZBKO010000032.1:0-13395 GCA_964492545.1 uncultured Lachnospiraceae bacterium | reverse complement strand
TAAATAATGATATAAATTCGAATTCATCGAAGAATAAAAAGGCCAAGGAGCTTGGTGTGCCAATTATTACCGAAGAAGATTTTATAGCTATGCTACCTTGACTATAACAGTTAAATGGTGTAGTCTTGTAGGATACGAATACAGAAAGATGGTGACATAATGCCAATTAAGGTCAAAGGAGATCTGCCGGCAAAGGCAGTCATTGAAAAAGAAAATATATTTATTATGGATGAAACAAGAGCAATTAGCCAGGATATTCGTCCACTTAAGATAGGAATACTTAATCTTATGCCTTTAAAGCATGAGACAGAGATACAGTTACTCAGGGCTTTATCGAATACACCGCTCCAGGTGGATGTTACATTTGTATATGTTGAATCACATATTTCCAAGAATACACCTGCCAGTCATCTTAATCAGTTTTACAGTACTTTCAGCGACATTAAGGGTAAGAGGTTTGATGGCTTTATTATTACAGGGGCTCCTGTTGAACAGATGGAATTTGAAGAAGTAACATATTGGAGTGAATTGGAAGAAATTATGGAGTGGACAAAAAGTAATGTAACGTCGACACTTCATTTGTGCTGGGGTGCTCAGGCAGCTCTATATTATCATTATGGAATTCACAAGCATATGCTTGATGAGAAGATGTTTGGAATATTCAGCCACAAAGTTCTTCATAGAAAGGTACCTCTTATGAGAGGATTCGATGATGAATTTTTAGCACCACATTCAAGGCATACATATGTGGCCGACGAGGATTTGTACAATAATCCTAATTTACAGGTTCTTGCACAGTCTTACATAGCTGGTGCGTTTATTACAATAGCAGGAGACGGTAAACAGATATTTGTAATGGGACATCCGGAATATGACAGGTTCACTCTCGATACAGAGTATAAGAGAGACACTGAAAAAGGGATGGATATTAAGGTGCCTGCTAATTATTACAAGGATGATAATCCTGAAAATAAACCGGTGCTTACCTGGAGAGCTCATGCCAACGCACTTTACACTAATTGGCTCAATTATTACGTTTACCAGGCAACACCTTATGATTTATAGGAAAATGTATTCCTATGTGCATGATTATAGGAGACAATCTTGAAAATATTTTTGGAGAATAGTTATAAAGGCATATCGGATTATAATCTGGTATGTCTTTATTTGTATCTTTTTTCCACAAAGCCAATTCTATGTAGTATAATATAAATAAAAACATTTTATGGTGATGAAGTGATGAATAATAAATATTTTATAAGAATTCTATTAATTGGTGCGTTGGTTTCCCTTCTTCTTTATGGCTGCAGTGAAGGAGGAGAATTTGCTGAATACGATATGAATGACGAGGACGATAAGATAACTATTTCTGTGTTCGGAAACATCAATGCCACAGAGAAAATCAGACCGCTTGAGACACTAATTAAAGAGTATATGGATAAGAATCCCAATGTTAATATTGTGTATGAAGGAATAGACCCGTCAGCTAATGTGGATTACAATGAACTATTGATGAAGAGATTATCTACAGGCAATGGTGATGATGTATTTATGTCTTATGCCGGATTTTTACCAACACTTGCTCAAAGTGGGTATTTATTAAATCTGGATGACATAGACACACTGGAAAATTATAGTCTTCTTGAAAAGAATAGTCTTAAATTTAAGAATCATTATTACGGTCTGCCTATGGAGATAACCGTCATTGGTATGTATTGTAATCTGGATTTACTTAATGAATACAATATTGAAGTTCCAAAGAATTTCGATGAGCTCTTAGAAGCATGTGAAACACTTAAGAATAAAGGAATCACGCCAATTGCAGCATCGCAGCTTATTCCATTTTCAGGATATGCGTATGCAGATGGTTTGGCAGCAATTTATAGGAGTTCGTCAGCAACTGGTATTATTAATGATATTTCAAAGGGAAATATAGAATCTGGAAAGTACTTTCTAAACGGTTTTACTAATCTGAATAATCTCCTATCAAAAGGATATATCGATGGTGACGCTGCCTATGCAAATGATACAACAGCCAATGCAGAGCAACTGTTCGCTGATGGAAAAGCAGCTTTTTTACTCGGAGCAAGTGACCTTAATGCTTCAATTGAACATATTAACAGTGGATTGAATTATAAAGTATATCCAATCCCGATTGAAGAGGGCGATGGTGTAGTTATGACGGCGCCGGACCATTTAATGTGTATAAATAGAGCAGGCAGCAATATAGAAATTGCAAAAGATTTTGTTAAATTTTGTACAAAAAAAGAAAATATACTTAAATATGTTGAAACACAAGGATCGCTGTCACCTCTATCGGGAAAGCTTAACAAAATAGAGTATCTTTCACCGGTAATAGATATAATAGAAGAAGGGGATAACATTACATCTGTGGATTATAATATGAACATCAGAATGCAGAATTGGATTCAAAAAGCGGGAATTAAGTTGCTTGAAGGCGATGATGAGAAGAGTGTGTGTGAGTATTTTGATTCATTGGTTAGGGAAGAAATAGAAGGCAGATAGAACTTTTGGAGGTATATAATGAAACCTTACAATAGAAAAAGAACGAGATTTGGTCATATTAGTTTGATAATAACTTTTTTGATTGGAATTATAGTTGTAGCTGTGGGCATATACACTCGTGAAGTGGCTAAGAACTATATTTCTGAGAATACCAAGAGCATATCAGAGATAACAGTTAGAAATGCGGATTCATTTTCAATATATTTTAGAGGAAAAATGGATTTTTGCGAAAGTATGTCAGAGACATTTACTAAGACGGATATTGAAAGATGGGAAAATATTATTCGTCAGGCAAATTCATTAAATGGTTCTTCTGTTGTTATAATTGATAAAGATGGAAATAATGCTATTAATGAGAATGATGCTGTAGATATTGATAGCTCTGACATCAGCAAGTGTTTCAGCGGTGATAAGGCAGGAGTTGTTGGTCCAACCTATGACCCTGCTACTGGTAAGCGAGTGATATTTGCATATAATTCATTTGAAATCAGTCATGGTCAAAGATATGCCGTATTAGTGGGTATTGATTGTGAGGAATTATATGGAAAACTTAATTTGACTGTATATGATGGAAAAGGATATTCGTATATAGTTGATAGTGACGGATATACAGTTTTGTACTCAAAGCATCCGGACAGCAACAAGACTTTTAGCAGTCTTTTAGATATAATCACTGAACAAAAACATGGAAGTCTGCATGGTAATTCGTCAATCGAAAAGCTTAAGCAGGCAATGAAAAATGGACTTAGTGGGGTTGGATTTTATAGTCATGATGGCACGGACTGTATAATAGCACTTTCTCCAATATCCATAAGCGATGGATGGAGTGTAATTACTGTTGTTCCGGAGACATTTCTGTATAACAGTATAATAGATATTCTCAAAAAAACATTGATTCTACTATTTGTAGTATTAATGTGTTTTGTGGTGGTTCTTATAATATATGCAAAGGAATTTTACAAGGGGAAGAAATATCAGCAGCTTAATGACTCGCTAAGCAAGGCAGTTAACGATGCTAAGATGGCTAACAATGCAAAGTCTGCATTTTTGTCAAGAATGAGTCACGACATTAGAACTCCTATGAATGGAATTATTGGAATGACAGAAATTGCCAGAAGAAATGATAATCCAAAGGATACAGATGAATGTCTCAAAAAAATTGAAACATCAAGCGAATTTTTGCTGGGCCTTGTAAATGATATACTAGATATGACCAAGGTAGAAAGTGGAAAAATAGTTCTGCATCCTGAACCATATCCGATTGATGAATTCGAAAAGTATTTGAAATCAGTGGTAGTGCCACTGTGTAAGCAGAGAAATATATCATTTGAGATGGTTGAGCCTGACAAGAAGCCGGATAGAATAATGGTTGCAGACAGACTAAGAATTAATCAGATATATTTTAATCTCCTATCTAATGCTGTAAAATTTACTCCGGAAGGCGGTAAGGTTGGAGTAAATGTAGATACAAAGGAGCTTGATAACAACAAAATATTTGTAACATCTAAGGTATATGACAATGGAATAGGTATGAGCGAGGACTTTATGAAAATAATGTTCCAACCATTTTCACAGGAAGAACAGGAGATAAAGACAAGCAGGCATGGTACAGGGCTTGGACTTGCCATTGTGAAGAGTATGCTTGAATTAATGGGTGGAGGCATATCAGTTGAGAGTGAGCTTGGAAAAGGAACAACATTTACAATTACATTTATCCTTGATACAATAAGTGAGAATGAGTATCATATAAATGTATCTTCAGTGGACAGTGATGATCGGGAGATACTTAGAAACAAGAATATTTTACTTGTGGAGGATCATCCACTTAATCAGGAAATTGCATCAAGAATTTTGCAGGCAGCTGGTATGAACGTAATATGCGCAGATGATGGTAAAATGGGAATGGAGAAATTTAAGGATTCGCCAATTGGCTATTTTCAGCAATAATTATGGATATTAGAATGCCGGTTATGGACGGACTTACAAGCTGCAGCTTAATTAGAAAATTAGACAGGGAGGATTCGCAAACAATTCCGATAATAGCAATGACTGCAAATGCGTTTGCGGATGATGTGGAGAAGTCGATGAATGCAGGCATGAACGCACACATCACAAAACCAATTGAAATGGATATATTGTACAGCACATTAATTACATATATTAAAAACAATGTTTAGAAAAGGAGAATTTATGGGAAAAACAAAAACGAGAACAAGAATAATCAGTGCCTTACTATGTCTGGCTATGATTATATCACTGAATTGGGGATTTGGTGTGAATGGAGTAACGGCTTATGCTGTTACAACGGGGACTTACAATGTGGATACAGATACCCTGCCTTATGCGCAGGATGTGATTTACACACAGTTATTTGATATCAATAATAAGATAGATATGAAAATTGATATTTCTAACGAAGAATTACAGAAATTGCAGGATGATTACAATACTTATGAAGCAAAAGGCTCGAAATCACCAATTTATAGGAAGGCTGATGTGTATATTACAATTACTACGAGTAAGGACTCATACACATATGTAATCAATGAGGTTGGTGTGAGAATGAAGGGAAATACCTCAAGAGTTCCTTTTTACAGTTCATCTAGTGGAATGTACAATCTTATTCATTTTAAACTTGATTTTCAGGAGACATTTGATGATGAAGCTTACTATACAGATGATGCACACGTATGGGGAACTGATGCAGAAGGAAAGGCTCTTAGAAAAGCAAGAAAGAATAGAACCTTTGCAACTCTTGAGAAGATGGATGTTAAGTGGAACAGAAATCTCGACAGCACATATATTAGAGAATATTATGCATATGAGACATTTAGAAATAATGGTGTAATTGCACCACATACTAATGTTGCCGCTATGAATATAAGTGGAAGCAAGATGGGCGTATATACAATATACGAGCCTATTGACAGCGTGTTTATTGAAAAATATGTTGCTGAAGAAGACTGGGATGGAGACCTTTACAAGTGTGGCTGGACTGATAAAGCACCTGATTTGACAGATACATCATCAATTGGAATTGAGGATGAGGATGCGAATGATGGTCATGGTGCATTTTTCTGTTACGATTTAAAGACTAACAAAAAGACATCAACAAATGAACAGCTGAAGAACCTTATTACAGAACTAAATAAGGATGGTGTGACAAAAACAAAGCTTGCATCACTTGTTGATATGAGCAGCTTTTTGAAATTTGCAGCAGTGTCTTATTTCACAGGTAACCCTGATGATATGAGAAACAATTATAATAATTATTATATTTATTTTTTAAAGAGCACTGGAAAGGCTATATTTATTCCTTATGATCTTGACCGATGCTTTGGCGTGACAAATGGATGGAATCCAACAGGAAATGGAATGACTGAGGTGTCTCCATTTAGTTCAAATGCAGAAGGCGCAAACAGAGGACAGAATAATCCTGTTTATAAGTACTCTGTTTGCCAGGGTGGATTTTATATTTCAGAATTTGGTGATGCACTTAAGAAGGTCGCTGCAAGTAAATGGCTGACAACAGCTAACTTTAATGCAATATTCAATAAGGTAAAGAATAATTACAGCAGCAGTATAACACCTGATAAGTCATATAATAATGCTTCTAAGAGTTCATTTAAGCTTGATAATGTAAGTGGAAGCTCTTTGTCAGCGGATAATGCAAATGCATCATTCTCTGTATATTTGAATGCAATGATGAGCTCATACAAATCATATATTGCAAAAATTGACAATTACCTTGCTGCTCCATTGTATCTTAGAGGTGATTTTACAAATTGGAATGTAGATGATGAGTACCAAATGAATTATGATAAGACAACAAAGACATATTCATACAGAATATCTACTAATAAAAATATTACATTTAAGATTAATAATGGTGTTGATGGTGATGTGGGAGAGTGGTACGGCTATGATAAAATTACATCAAAGCCATCAACAATGACACTTTCAACTGATGCTGATAAGAATATAACGGCACCAATGGGAACGTATTATATTTACTATAGACCATCTGACAAAGCTATATGGATTGTATTACCAAATCAGACAGTAACAGCAAGCGTTAGCAAAGTAACAAAAACATATGGAAATGCTGATTTTTACGCATCTTCTTTGGGTGCTAAAGTTACAAAAGGAAATGAAACACTTTCATACAAAACAAGCAACAGTAAAGTAATTAAGTATAACAGTTCAACTAAGAAGTTTTCCATAACAGGAGCTGGAAACGCATATATTTATATTACAGCTGCAGCAACGAAGACTTACTCTGGAACAACAATAAAGATACCTGTAACGGTAAGGAAAAAATCTCAGAGTGTATCTGGAACATCATCATATACTAAATACTACGGTGCTTCGTCATTTAGAATAAATGCAAAAACATCTGGAACAGGAAAATTGTCTTATACAAGCTCCAACAAAAATGTAGCTGTTGTATCATCAACAGGAAAGGTTACCCTTAAGGGATACGGAGTTGCAACAATTACCGTCAAGGCAGCGGCTAACACAAATTATAATGCAGCTAGTAAAAAAGTAGTTATAACTGTAAAGCCAAAGGCTCAAAGGGTTACCAGTGCACGTTCTGGTTCATCAAAGACATTAACAGTAAAATGGTTGAAGGATAGCAGAGCCAAGGGATATCAGATAGTATATTCAAGAAGCACTACATTTAAGAAAAGCAGTAAGATTACGATTACATCAAACAAAACAACAGCTAGGAAGATAACAAAGCTGTCAAAGGGAAAGACATATTATGTTAAAGTAAGAAGCTATGTAAAAATTGGTGGAAAAACATATTATAGTAAATACAGTGCATATAAGAAAGTAGTGGTTAAATAGTGCATTACGACAATATATATGAGGGCATATTTGTTGACAGACCAAACAGATTTATAGCAAATGTAATATTAAATGGTACAGAAGTTGTCTGCCATGTTAAGAATACGGGAAGATGTCGTGAACTTCTAGTTCCCGGGGTTACAGTTTATTTACAAAAATGTGATAATCCTAAGCGAAAGACAAAGTATGACCTCATAGGTGTAGTTAAAGGAAATCAGATAATTAATATTGATTCTCAAATACCAAATGCAGCCGTTTGCGAATGGATTGAAAATGGAAATCTCGTAAAGAGACTTAAATTGCTAAAGCGGGAGGTTAAGTATGGAGATTCAAGATTTGATATTTATTTGGAATACCTTAACAGGGATAATCAGATAACCAAAGCATTTGTGGAAGTTAAGGGTGTAACACTAGAGAATGATGGAATAGCGAGATTTCCGGATGCACCAACCATTCGTGGTCTTAAGCATGTTAATGAACTTGTTAAAGCACATAATGAAGGCTATGAGACATATGTAGTATTTGTTATTCAGATGAAGAATATTAAGTATATGGAGCCTAATTATGAACAGCATAGAGAATTTGGTGAAGCACTTATAAATGCCGAAAGAGATGGCGTAAATATTATAGCTGTGGACTGCTATGTTACAAGAGATTCAATAAAGCTTAGAAAACAGGTAGAAGTTAGACTGTGATATAGCCAATATAATGAGAATGACCTCTGTATCAGGATTGATACGGAGGTCATTTTCTGTTATCACATACAGATAACATTACAAAATTGAACTTTTTACTTTTTAGAATTTTTATCCTTTGTAAAACCCAAAACATAATCTGCAGATACATGATATAACTCACATAAATGAATCAGGTGGCGAATTGGTAATTCATTCGCACCACGTTCATATCTTGCATACATTGTCTGCGAAGTTTTTAGAAAGTCCGCGACCTGCTGCTGGGTGTATTCGTGATCTTCTCGTAAATCTCGAATGATTTCAATATAATCCATGCCACATCTCCTTTGATTAGTACAAATATATATTAGTCTAACATAAAAATTCATAATTTGCTAAAATAGTACAGAATTTTACTTATATATTTTGTTTTAAGATTAATTTGTCATTTAAATTCAGCTGTGGTAAAATATAAATAAGAATATTTCGATACATTGGAGGGCTTATGTCTATTTTTAGTTATGATAAGAAACATGTTAAAATATTACTGAGAGTACTGTTTGTGGCAGCATTGTGCCTGGGGGTTGGAACTGCTACACATTATTACAGTTCATCGGTTCCGAAGGATACATATAGTGAGGCTAAAGAAGCTCTCGCGGAAGGTAATTATCTGGAGGCAGATAAGCTTCTTAAGGATATTGAGGAGTACGCAGATTCCATGGATATTAGAAAACAGATATCAGATGAATTAATTGTATTTAAATGCATAGATGCCATTAAGAAATATGATGATAAGAGTATTATACTTCAGGTGTATGATGCCGAGATATATAATGAAGATGTCAAGAAAGTGATTCTTTCATATGGTGTTCCTGGCAATGATGGAGATACAATTATTTACAGAGCATTATTTACTGAACAGGATGGAGAATATATAATGCACAATGCACCAATAACTTCATTCGAGAGTGGAAATATTAAGAATGACAATGACAAGGACACATTGAATGAGATAATAAGACTTAGAAGTGAAAGAACCGACTTAAGTGTAGCTAATATTGACAGGGTTAATGAAATAGTTGACCTGGGTATTGATGTTGATTTTAAATAGGAATTATCAATACATATAGTGACGGAGGGATAGTTATGAATATTTCAATGGCAGTAACGCAGCAGAATAATGATAAGACTAATATGAAGATTTCTTCTGAAGGTAGTATTTTTGCAGGTAATGTAGGAATTAAAGCCGATGAAGATGATAAGAATATTGAGGATATTAAGACAATGTTTCATAAGAATGCCATGAGAACAATTATGAAACAGTGTGAGAAGGATAATGAGATGACTTCGCAGATTGAGAAGAGTCATGAGAATATGAAGACATATGAAGCTGAGATAAAGGAAGCCAATGAGACCCTTAACTCACTTATGCAGCTTAAGGAAGAACAGGGAGCTGATTTTGATATGGATGCTGATATTACGCATTTTAGTGATATTGCGAATAATGCTGCCATGGGAATTAGAGCAGAGAATCAGGCTATTTATGGAGTTAAGAGTGCTATGGATAAACAGCATGGTATGATTGATGCAGATAAACAGGCGGATGAAATTATGAGTCAGGGTAGCAAGATGGTTATTGGAAGTATGATAGCTGATACAGTTGCTCAGATTAATGAGAATTTCGATGAGAATAAGCAAAAGGCTGATGATGACAAGGAAGAAGAGGACATTCCAGAGCAGAGTAAGAATAATGATTCAGAACAACAGGAAGAGATTTCAGCAGTTGACAAGATGGTGAAAGACATAAAGGAATATGTCAGAAAAGAGAATCTTATTGATGATGATGCCCAGGGAATAATTGTTGATCAGGAAATATAGCCAGCTTAATAAGAATAATATATGAGACAGATGTAATGATTCCTGATAAGAGCAGTGATTGATAAGATACACTTCCCCATATTGATGAGAATGATTTATAGAACGGAACAGCAATTAATATTGACATAGTTGAACATACAATGGGAATTACTATATTGCGAAAAGGATGAATATCTATGGTGTATTCCGTGGCTAGTACGTGATAATGAAGAATACATATTATAATCTGACCTGCGAGTAATCCCCATAAGTAGCCTTTAATACCTATTGATGGAACAAATATTACTATAAAGATAATTTTAAGAATAGTGATAATAGAGTTATGATAAAATGTGGTCTTGGTTTTGCCAAGGCCATTTAATATGCTTGCAAATGTAATTGAAATATAGAGAAATGGACATAACCAGCCAAGAATAGTTATGTAGGAGCCAACAGATAAGTCGTTAAATATTAGATAACCGGCTGCATTTCCGTAGAAAACAAACACAAAAGTGCAAAAAATACCACTTATCAGACAGAATTCAAGTATTTTTTCAGCAGATTTGCTGATTGCATTTGAGTTTTTTTCATTTTGTGCTTCAGAGATAACTGGCAGAAGCATCGTGGCAATTGAGGTAATGATTGAAGAAGGAAATAGAACAAGTGGCAGAGCCATACCAGTTAGTGAACCATATATTTTTAAGGCATCAGAGCTGCCTGAGCCATTTTTCCTAAGACATAGAGGTATAAGGATAGCCTCGATATTCATAAGGACTGTTACAAGTGCACGATTAAGCGTAATTGGAAATGACATTCTGAAAATACGCTTCATGTAGGAAAAAGTATCAAATTGAGATGCAATATGACTAATCTGACATTTATGTATTTTTAGAGATAATAGTGAAAACACAGCAGATGCAAGTTCACCGGTAATTGAGCCATACACAGCGATAACGGGAGTTATAGCTATAGAATTTTTTGTCATAAAAATAATTGATAGATAAACAGTCAGAGTTCTGACCAGCTGTTCCAATAACTGGGATAAGCCTGGAATGAGGGCTTTTTTTATTCCAAAATAGTAGCCGCTGATACAGGCGTGAACCGAGCTAAGTGGTAAGGCAATGGCAAGGCATTTTAGGAGACGTGTACATCGTATGTCCTGAAGTACATATCGTGATAGTTCATCTGAACAAAAATATAGAACAAGGCTGGCAGCTGTGGAGAATACTACAGATAATGTCATTCCGCAAAATAGTATTTTCAGCTTGTCAGTACAGGCATCTTTCCTTTTGGCTGCAACATATCTTGATATAGACGTTTCAATACCTGAACAGCAAAGTGAATGGCATAGTGTAAATAGTGGAAAAATAAGCTGGTATATTCCCATACCCTCTGCACCTATTAAACGTGAGAGGAATATTCTAAAGAAAAAGCCTATTATTTTAGTTGAAAATCCGGCAATTGTCAAAATTAATGCGCCGATAATTATAGGTTTTTTCTATTCATGCTTGCACCTAAAGGATATTTACTTTTAGTGTATTCGAAACGGAGGAGTTATATGCAGAAATTGATATATATGGATAATGCAGCTACTACGAAAACGGAAAATAGGGTTAAAGAAGTGATGATGCCTTATTTTGATGAAAAATACTCAAACCCGTCAGGTGTATATAATTTTGCAAAAGAAAATAGGATGGTTATAGATGAAAGTAGAAAAAAGATTGCAGAGCTTATAAATGCAAAGCCGGAAGAAATATATTTTACCAGTGGTGGTACGGAGTCTGATAATTGGGTATTAAAGGGAATATGTCCTGATGGAGCTAATAAGCACATTATAACTAGCAGGATAGAGCATCACGTAATCCTAACAACCTGTGAGAGCATGGAACAGAGAGGAAGCCATGTAGATTATGTAAATGTTAATGAATTTGGTAAGATAAAGCTTGAAGATATTGAAAAAATAATAAGTTCAAATACTTCTTTGATATCTGTTATGACAGCCAACAATGAGATAGGTACAATACAGCCTGTTAAAAAAATAGGACAAATAGCAAAAAAATGGGGTATACCATTTCATACCGATGCAGTACAGGCTTTTGGACATATTCCAATTAATGTTGATGAGATGAATATTGATATGCTCAGCGCCAGTGGCCATAAATGCGGTGGACCAAAAGGAATTGGAATTCTATATATTAGAAATAACAGGAAATTAATGCCATTTATGCACGGCGGAGCACAGGAAAAAAGTGTAAGAGCCGGTACCTGCAATGTACCAGGTATAGTTGGAATGGGTGAAGCGGCAAGTATATGTATGGAAAACATGGTAAAAAAAGGAAACAAAATTTCAACCATGAGAGATTACATGATTGGTGAGATACTTAGTCATGTGTCATATACACGGTTAAATGGTGACTCAATAGACAGACTTCCAAATAATATAAATATCAGCTTTCAATTTATTAATGGAGAATCACTTCTATATTATGCTTGATGAAAAAGGAATATGCACATCAACAGGTTCAGCGTGCCTTGCGCAGCTTCCTGAGGCGTCACATGTACTAATGGCAACAGGCTTGCCGGAAGAACTTGCATATGGCTCACTGAGAATGACCATATCACATGAAACCACAATAAAAGAGATTGATTACGTAGTAAAAGAAATTATTTCTTCAGTTGATAAACTAAGGAGCTTTTCTGAATCATATAAAAGGTATATTACCCAGTAAAAAATAAATATGCTTATAGAAATTTTATCACATATATGATAGTATAAATAAAAAGAAAAATTGGATTGGTTGTACAGATGAGATTATATATTTTAAGACATGGTCAGACAGATAAGAATAAGGAAAAAGTACTTCAGGGCAGACTGGACACCTCACTTAATTCACAGGGGAGAGCCCAGGCAGAAAGTGTTTCTGAACAGATTAAGAACATTCAATTTGATGAAATTTATGTAAGTCCGCTGAACAGGGCTATAGAGACTGCTATGATTGCAACAGGCATGAATAGAGAGCAGTTTATTCTCGATGAAAGATTGATTGAGATATCATTCGGAGAGATGGAAGGAAAAGCTATTGATAATCCGGAGGGAAACATAGCACAGTTTTTTAGTTCACCCGAGGATTATCTGGCTATAGATGGTGCAGAAAGTTTTGATGAAATGCTTAGGAGAGTAAGGGATTTTCTTAAGGAACTTAAGATGAAATATCAAAATAGAAAGGAGGCTAATGTTCTTGTAGTATCACATGGTGCATTAATTCATGGAATAATTATGGAAGTCAAGAATCTTGAACTCAGGGATTTTTGGAAAGCCAATGTAGCGAATTGTGCAGTTACCATAGTTTCTCTCAAGGATGGACACTACGAGATAGAACAGGAAAGCAACGTTGAGGATAGAAGCTATTTGTCAAGATGAGTATCCCATTAAATGATCTCTCGGAATCTTGAGTGATCATGCCAGCAAAACTCTGGCACAGCACTT
>CAZBKO010000031.1:0-21194 GCA_964492545.1 uncultured Lachnospiraceae bacterium | reverse complement strand
ACGGTGGAGATGTTTACGAATTTTTGTGGGACAAAAGTACGCACGTCTCCACATGGCCACTATGCGAAAACATGTCAACCGGCTGAACCTTCTTAACACAATATCCATTCTCGCTCATGTACTTAAGATCACGCGCAAGCGTAGCACTGTCGCAGCTTACATACACTACCCTCTCCGGAGCCATCTTAACTATCGTTGCAAGTAAAGTCTCCTCGCATCCCTTTCTAGGTGGATCAACTACAATAACATCCGCATATCCACCATTCTTTTTGTAGAATTCCGGAAGAACCTCCTCCGACTTTCCAACAAAAAATTCTGCATTTTCGATGTTGTTAATTTTCGCATTGTTCTTAGCATCATCAATAGCTTCCGGTACAATTTCAACACCGTATACCTTCTTGGCTGACTTAGCTAAAAATAGTGAAATAGTTCCAATTCCACAGTAGAGATCCCATACTGTTTCCTTACCGGTAAGTCCTGCAAATTCAAGTGCCTTACCATATAATTTCTCTGTCTGAACCGGATTTACCTGATAAAATGATAAAGGTGAAATCTGGAATTTAACATCCTTAATATAATCAGTAATGTATCCTTCTCCATAGAGATTAATTATCTTGGAACCAAGAATAACATTTGTATTCTTAGTATTCACATTTAAACTGATAGAAGTCAAGCCGTGTATTGTGGTAAGTTCATTTACAAGTGCATCGGTTCCTTTAAGATTCTTTGCATTAATGACAATGCATACCATAATTTCTCCGGTTGCGAATCCCTTTCGTATGAGTATGTGTCTTACAACTCCTGTTCCCTTTTCCTCGTCATATGGCTTAATATTATTCTTAAGCATAAATGCTTTGATAAGGTCTAGTATCTGCGCATTCTCTTCCACACCAAGAAGGCAGTCCTCATTGTCGATAATTGTGTGAGTTCTGCCCGCATAAAAGCCCATAACAATATTTCCATCCTTGTCTAATCCAACTGGAAACTGCGCCTTATTTCTGTATCTAAATGGATTCTCCATTCCAATAACAGGCTCAACAGGCACATATGTAATACCTGCTATTTTCTTTAAATTATTTGCTACTTTGTCGTGCTTAAATATAAGCTGTCTTTCGTAAGACATTTCCTGAAGCTGACATCCACCGCAGCTTCTTGCTACACCACATTTTGCTGGAACACGGTATGGTGATGATTCAACTATTTTCATCACTCTTGCATACCCAAAATTCTTATTGGCCTTGGTTACCTTTGCCTCAATTACATCTCCTGCAATTGCATCCTTAACAAAGAGGGTATAGCCATTTACTTTGCCTATACCCTCTCCATTGATACCCATATCTTCTATGTTCAACTGTACAATATCATTTTTCTTAATCATAGTTATTCCATTACTCCTCAGTCGTTCTTCTGATATTTGATTCAAATAATCTGTTATATCCAAGCCATACGCTATTCTCTACAGAAATCGGACTTCTCAAAATCTCAGTCATTGTCTGAAGCTTAGCATCGGTATTATCTGCAAGGTTAAGGGCAAGTGCCTCAACAAGTGCAGGCTTCTTAGGTGAACCGTACTCGTACTCACCATGATGCGCAAGTATGCAGTGCTTGAGTTCACTTTCAAGTCGTGCAGGGAATCCGTCTATCTTGCGTGCTTCAATTCCTATCATCTCAACGCCCATAACTATATGTCCAAGCAGCTGTCCGTCATCCGTGTAGTCATTAGTAGGAAAATTAGAAAGTTCCTTAATTTTGCCCATATCGTGAAACATAGCTGCTGTCAAAAGTAAATCTCTGTTAATCACAGGATAATTGGCTGCCATGTATTTGCAAATCTTAGTAACTGATAATGTGTGCTCTAGAAGACCACCAATAAATCCATGGTGAACACTCTTAGCAGCTGAATGCTTCTTAAACTCCTCTACAAATTCACCATTATTAACAAAGAAATTCTCAAGAAGTGTCTTGAGATAATCGTTCTTAACAGATGCGATAATAGATGTAAGTTCGGTATACATCTCGTCTATATTCTTTTCAGTTGTTGGAAGGTAATCCTTCATATCATACTCATCATCTGATACTTTTCTGGCCCTCTTAACATTTAGCTGCAGCACACCATTAAAATTGGTTACATCTGCAACAATTTCTATGTAATCAAGAGAATCAAAATCTTCGATTCCCATTGAATTCGGATCCCAAATCTTACCATCAATCTGACCTGTTTTATCCTGTAAAATAATGGTCTCGTATGGTTTACCTGACTTGGTAACCGCGCTTGTTTTATGCTTGCAAAGATAAATATCTGTTATCTTCTCGCCTTCTCTAAATGATTCAATATACTTCATAATTAACCTCTATTCTGAGCAATTTTGCGATGAGGCGATGAAAAATTCGCGTAGGCGATTATTCATCTGCCATTATAGCTGTTTGCTTTTGCTCTTAAGCAAACAGTTGCGTGAAAATTAGTATATCAATCATAATTTTCACGCTAACCTCTATTCTGAGCAATTTTGCTTCTATTACTATTTACTTCTTCGCTGGCGTCTTTCTCGCAGCTGTGACTGTGTATGATATTTCCTTATAGCCACTTAATCCTTTTCTCATAACCATAATTTCAATCTTATTTCCAGGGTTAAGACTGTTAATGGCGGCTGAATACTCTTCAATTGTACTTATATCAGTTCCGGAAATTGAGACAATTATATCTCCCTTTAAAATGCCCGCTGAATAAGCCGGTGATGCACTTTCCACAGACTTAACGTACACACCCTTTGGCATATCGCTATCCACACTGTTAATGATATCATCTGTTACCGTTATTCCTGTTACGCCTACATAAGGAAGAGTTCTTCCGTTAGACAATTTCTCTATCACGGCTCTTAGTTCAGAAATGCCGAATACAGTGACAGTATTAGGTACACTGTCCTTCATTACCTTCGTCACCATGGCTATCATCTGACCCTTATCGTTAAAAATAAATCCGTTCTGTCCTACATTGCTTGCCATATTCGTTGCAAACATACTGTATACACAATCTGCAAACTGAACATTACTGCGGCTGCTTG
Source organism: uncultured Lachnospiraceae bacterium (assembly GCA_964492545.1). GTDB lineage: Bacteria > Bacillota > Clostridia > Lachnospirales > Lachnospiraceae > RGIG1934. The sequence continues at coordinate 18,132 of CAZBKO010000031.1, read as the reverse complement.
TTATTTCACAATTAGATGTTATATAACCAATGCCCTCTGATGCACCGGCATATGTCACCCTGCTTCCCGCAGTTATACCCTTTGAGCTTGTAAATGATGTTACCTCCGGCTCATAATCCTCTGGAAAAATATCATCTGCAACTACCTTAAGTACTGCGAGGTCCAACTGTTCATCATATTTCTTAATCTCAGCAACACACTGCATTGAATTGCTGAAGGTCACTGTAATTATGCTGCTGTCCTTTACTGAACTATAATCAGTAAGCACAAGTATACTATTCTTAACATTGACAACTGAACCGCATGTCAACACACTTACCAGCTGTGTGCTCTTCTTGCTATCGGGCGCATTCTTCTTACACTCAATAACTACCATTGAATTACGTATATGGTCCTGCTTAACCTGTTCATTTCTTCCGCTGTCAACAGGTGTAGTAACCTTCTCCGATTCATGCTCAGAAGTGGATGACGTCGTATTCTCCTCCTTCTGCGTGGTCTCCTCACTGGCAGTCTGTTCAGTTGTGAAATTATCATTGCTAATATTAATTACAGGTTCTTCTTCTCCGTTAATAAGAAAGTCAGCTCTTGGCTCCATACATGCAAATGCCACTGCAGCAAGTACGCCAAATGCTAATGCCTGAACACAAAAAAAGCCCCCGTTCTTAACTCGTTCCTTAAGGCTTTTTCTCTTCTTAACGACCTTTTCATTAATGAAATTAAAACTATTCTTATCTTCCATCACGATTTCGCTCCATGTTTATAATTGTTATGATTATACTGTATATTTATGAACAATCTATGACATAGTTGTAAACAATGGTTATTGTCTTGATAATGAGTTTTATCACTGATATAATATACTTAATTAGATATTTAGTCAATATTTAGACACATTGAAATGGAGAATTAATAGCGATATGAATAAAAAATGTCTTCATACTCTTGAGTATGACAAAATAATAGATATTCTGACAGCCTTTGCCTCATCAGAAATGGGAAAGGAACAGTTGAAGGGACTCGTACCATTTACTACCCTGGATGATGTAAATGATGCTCAGAAGGAAACCAGTGATGCACTATCAACGATTTGGAAAAAGGGCTCAATCTCTTTTTCCGGAACAAGAGATATAAGACCATCAATTAAGCGTTTGGAAATAGGCAGTATTCTTGGAATTGGTGAATTACTTTCAATCAGCTCCGTCTTAGATGTAACCCTCAGAATCAAGAATTACGGCTATACACCTGATGATGATTCACCTAAGAACTCGCTGACAGAAAGCTTTCAGATGCTTGAACCACTATCTTTACTCAACAACGAAATTAAGAAATGTATCATTTCCGAGGAGGAGATAAGTGACGATGCCAGTCCTGCTCTTAAGAATATAAGAAGACAGGTAAAGAATACCAATGACAGAATACATTCTGATTTATCTTCAATGGTATCCGGCTCCGCTAGAACATATCTTCAGGATGCTGTTATAACAATGAGAAATGGAAGGTATTGTATACCTGTTAAGGCTGAATACCGTTCACAGGTGCCCGGCATGATACATGACCAGTCATCAAGTGGTTCCACCATATTTGTTGAGCCTATGGCCATAGTTAAGCTCAATAATGATTTGCGCGAACTTGCCCTTAAGGAAAAGGAAGAAATCGAAATAATACTTGCCGGTCTTTCACAACAGGCAGCTAATCATATTCAGGAATTAGAAAGCAATGTCTCACTTCTTGTAAAGCTGGATATTATTTTTGCTAAGGCGGCATTCTCCAAGAAATATAAATGTAGTGAGCCTGTATTCAATGAAGCCGGAATCATAGATATCAAGGAAGGACGCCACCCTCTTCTTGATGCTCACAAGGTCGTACCAATTAATATACATTTAGGAACTGATTTTGATTTACTTGTTGTAACAGGACCTAATACAGGTGGTAAGACAGTGTCACTAAAGACGGTGGGATTATTTACACTTATGGGACAGGCAGGACTTCACATACCTGCCTATGATGGTTCCAAGCTATCTATTTTCAGCGAGGTGTACGCAGATATTGGCGATGAGCAGAGCATAGAACAGAGCCTAAGCACCTTCTCATCTCATATGACCAATATCGTTCATATTTTAAATGATGCCGATGAACATTCACTTGTTCTATTCGATGAATTATGTGCGGGCACTGACCCTACAGAGGGTGCTGCACTTGCAATATCCATTCTGACCTTCCTTCACAATATGAAGGTTAGAACCATGGCTACCACCCATTACAGCGAAATTAAGCTATTTGCACTGAGCACTCCCGGTGTGGAAAATGCATGCTGCGAGTTTGACGTCAACACATTAAGTCCAACCTACAAGCTGCTTATTGGTATACCCGGCAAGAGTAATGCATTTGCTATTTCAAAGAAAATAGGTCTTCCTGAGTTTATTATTGATGATGCTAAGAAACGTATTGATGAAGATGATATTGCTTTTGAAGATATCATAAGTGAGCTTGAAACAGGCAAGAGAGACCTTGAGAAGGAGCGTCTTGAACTGTCAGGGGTTAAGAGTGAAATTGAACTTCTTAAAGCTGACCTTGAGAAACAGCGTAAACAGCTTAATGACAGACGTGAAAGCATTCTAGGTAAAGCAAATGACCAGGCGCAGGAAATCCTGCAAAATGCCAAGGACTTTGCAGACGATACAATTAAGAAGGTTAATAAGCTATCCAAATCAGGTTCTATCAGAGAGCTTGAAAATGAGAGACGTAAAGCACGAGAGAAGTTAAACAGCACTCAGACAAAAACCGGTATCAAAGATGCCTCCTCTAAAACTGCCAAGCATAGTGTCAATGACTTCAAAATTGGTGACAGAGTCCGAGTTCTCAACATGGGTGCCGAAGGTACTGTGAGCACTCTCCCTAATTCAAAGGGAGATTTGTATGTTCAAATGGGAATACTTCGTTCCCAGGTAAACATTCGCAATCTTGCAATAATTGATGAGCCTGACATAACCGCTCCATCTCTTACACGATCAAGTTCAGGCAAGATTAAGATGAGCAAGTCTGCAACCATCAGCACCGAAATTAATCTAATAGGTATGACCACCGACGAGGCTGTTGCACATCTCGACAAATACCTTGATGATGCCTACCTTTCCCACCTTCCTAGTGTGCGAATTGTACATGGAAAAGGAACCGGTGCTCTTCGAAGTGCTGTTCATAATTATCTGAAGCGGTGCAAATATGTTAAATCATACCGTCTTGGTGCTTACGGCGAGGGAGAAGCCGGTGTAACTATCGCGGAATTTAAATAAATATCAGAATGGAGGCCATTTAATGGGCGCAAAACAGAAAATTCTCATCGTAGATGATGATACAAATATTTCAGAACTTATTTCACTATACTTAATAAAGGAGTGTTTTGAAACTCAAACTGTGGAGGATGGTGAATCTGCCCTGGTGGCATTCAAAGAATTTTCACCTGATTTGATTCTATTGGATCTGATGCTTCCCGGAATGGATGGCTACCAGGTATGTCGAGAGCTTAGAAAAGACAGTAATGTTCCTATAATAATGCTGTCTGCAAAGGGTGAAGTGTTCGACAAGGTTCTTGGTCTCGAGCTTGGAGCCGATGACTATATGATAAAGCCCTTTGATTCAAAGGAGCTTGTAGCCCGAGTAAAGGCTGTACTTCGAAGATATAAAGCACCTGCACCTGAACCAGTCAAGGCAGCTTCCGGTGATATGGTTGAATTTCCTGACCTTACAATCAACATGACCAACTATGCTGTAACCTACAAGGGTAACAACATTGAAATGCCGCCCAAAGAAATCGAACTTCTATATTTCCTTGCATCATCTCCTAATCAGGTATTTACAAGAGAGCAGCTGTTAGACCATATATGGGGCTATGAATACATCGGCGATACCAGAACTGTAGACGTTCACATTAAGCGTATTCGCGAGAAGATCAGTGACAGTGACGCCTGGGCACTCTCAACAGTCTGGGGTATCGGCTACAAATTCGAAACTCGCAAATAAAGGATTAAGATATGAAAAAAACATTATACTACAAATTTATACTAGGCTATATCCTGTTTGCGCTTGTCAGCCTTCTTTTCATTGAAATTAAAGGAAGCTCAATGGTTGCAGATAAGCTGATAGATTCAAAGGCCGACGAATTATATAACGAAATTCATTATATTGCCAATACCTCCGGTTTGATAAACGAAGACAGCTTCAATAAGCTTTCAAATATTACCGCCGGTGATATTTGGTACATTAATTCATCCGGCAAAATACTATATGCCTCTGACCCTGATTCTCAATATGAAGAATTTTCCAAATTTGATATAACCGATTTCGGAAATAAGACTTATGTTACAGGACATTTCTATGGATACTACGAAGAAACTGTAATTACAGTGGCGATGCCTGTAAATGCAGGTTATGAAACATCCGGATATATCATAATTAACTACCCTGTATCAGAATTAAATCCTGAACATCATGACATAATGAATCAGATTTACCTTATTGCCCTGGCAATATTTATATTTTCACTTGTTATACTGATTCTATTTACATTTGTGGTATATTTTCCAGTGAAAAAGCTGAGTACTGCTGCAAGTGAATATGCAAAAGGAAACCTTACATATTCAGGGCTTAAAGATTTTACTGGTGATGATGAAATAGGACGTCTTGGAGTTTCACTTAATTTCATGGCCTCTGAGCTCAATACCTTAGAGGAAGATCAAAAGAAATTCATAGCCAATATTTCTCATGATTTCAGGTCACCACTTACCTCCATAAAGGGGTATGTTGAAGCCATGGAGGACGGTACAATTCCTGTGGAAATGCAGAATAAATATCTTAATATTGTATTGTTTGAGACCGACAGACTCACCAAGCTTACCAGCAGTCTTCTGACGCTCAATGCATGGGATACAGGCAGCACCCGCCTTGATTTATCAGAGACAAACATTTATGAATTAATCAAACCTATTTTGCTGTCATTTGAGGGAAAATGTACCAAAAAGAAAATCAAACTGGATTTGACCGTTGAATCAAAGGACTATGTGGTGGTTATAGATAAAGATAAAATTCAGCAGGTTATTTATAATCTCATCGATAATGCCATCAAATTCAGCCACAACAATTCAACCATTTATATATCAGTTAAAGAACGTAATGAGAAAATATTTGTTTCCGTTAAGGATACGGGAATTGGAATTCCAAAGGATAGTGTAAGTAAGATATGGGATAGATTTTACAAGTCTGATCTTTCCCGTGGAAAGGACAAAACCGGCTCCGGCCTTGGACTTTCAATTGCCAGAGAGATTGTTACCTCCCACGGTGAAAATATTAATGTTATCAGCACCGAAGGTGTTGGCACTGAATTTATTTTTACATTATCAAAAGTTAAATAAATCTTCTGATGGCTGGTCGTTTACATACACCAGCCATTTAAGCGATTGCATCACATACTGTTCTACCTCGTCTTTTGATTCGGAACTGATGATAAAATCGCTCATCTCCTGCAGGTTTTTGTACAAAATCTTATCTTGGACTATATAATTAATATATGCCAATTGTCCTAATGCAACACTGTACAAATCACGCTCATCCTCAGTGACATTATTATCCTCAAGTGAGGAATATTTACTGATTATTCCATAATCCTCAAAGCTTTCCCTTCCATTGGAAACATCATATATCAAATTAGCAAATTCTCGTATTATTGTTTCTTCAGGGAAATCATATCTTACATAAAAATTCGTATCAAAATTTACTCCACCTATCAACTGTTCCTCATCATTTATCGTACATAATGGCAGTTTGGCATAGCAAATTTTATCACCTATTCCTTTTTCAATTTCTTCACAATATTCATAATCTACAATAGCCGCTGCAATTTTCCCCTGTTTCATCAGTTCAATTCCATCATTCTCAGTATATACCTTGTATTTCAGACTTCTTATATTTTCAATCGCACCTGCCACTCCAGCCTCTGTTCCATAAATGCCAAAGTTATTTAAATCGTAATCATAGTAATCAATATCTGTGCTTCCAATCATAAGAAATGTACTGAAAATCTCTAAATCATTTAATGGAATATACAACTGTGATACGCAGCTTTCATTGGTCTTTGCCAATATGTTTTCAATCGATTCCACATCAGCTTTATCTAAATAATCCGAGTTATATACAAGTACCGGAAAATGTGTTGTATATGACATACATAAATAATCGTTGAATTCATAGTAATCACCTGGAAATATTACGTCTGGTTTGTCCTCTATTACTTTATTGCTGAGCTCTTTGTTTTCAACAAATGTATTATTAAATTTGATGTTATACATCGGATATTCTTTCGCCTTGGACCTGATAAATTCGTCTTCCATCCTGCTGATATTCTTTTCGCTATCTGTGCTGGTATACCACACATTTATAACTAACTCTTGCTGTTTCATACCGTCAATCTTCTTAATGTATTCACATGCCTTTTCATAGAGGGTATCTTCCTTAATAACATATGCAAAGCATTCTTTAGCACTTACATAAGCGCCTTTATCAAAGTTCTCCACGCCTAAATCATAGGTTTCCTTTGATTCAGAGAGCTCTCGGAATTCACTGAAATCCTCATATTCATCCAAAAATGCAGTAGTATATATTGATAGCTTTCTATATAATTCTTCCGAACCTGTTTCGTTATACCTGCTCAAATTACTTTCATAATAATCCTTGACTAGTTGGCGCTGCTCGTCAGTAAATGTGTTAAGCTCATATTTAATTGTATTGAAATCTCCTGCTTCCATAAGTTTATCAAACCTTGGCGTGTCATCTTTCTTGTCATGCCCTGAATATACCGCTCCCACTATCATGCAGGCTGCGATTACAAATATGGATATTCCTATCATAAGTTTTTTTGTTCGGCTTACTTTAATCCTTTCAGCTGCAATTTGAGGCTCTTCAATTTTTTTCTCAACGACTTCAACCTTCCATTTTTCTTCGTTATTCACCATCGTTCCACGCCTCTCTCATGTCAACAACTTTATTGATATAATCAGTAAATATACGTGCTATATCATTATCTTCATTATTCAATACAGCCACCGAATCATACATCACGTCGACTTTTTTTGACTTCTCCTCATAATCAGCCTGCTTCTTGCCTATATATACATTTTCAAATTCAACATTTGTGCTGATTGGGCAATGGTAATCGTCCGGATTTTCATGGTAATATGAGGTTACATCATAATACTGAAAATCGGCTTCCAGCATTCCAATACCATCTAAGCTGATTTCATCCGTATAACCGACTGTTATCTTTTTCTCCAGCTTGGTGAAATTGCAAATATCGTCATAGAAGCTGCTGTCCTGATTATCAATTTCATCCAGAAAGCACACAGCAAGCTCCCAAAAATCAATAAGCTTCTTTTCACTGGGATTCTTCACATATGAATATTGTTTGTCAATTATAAAATCCTTAAGTATCTTCATATTTTCTATCTGTTCATCGCTATTGTCTTCATCTATATAATATTCATAGGCTGATTTGTATCTTCCAAGCTTTAGCTTGCCTTCAAACCCTGAATACTTAATTTCTCTTATGAGTATGCCTACTCCTGCCAATACTCCAATAATAATTAAAGCAGACACAACGGGAATGACATATTTGTGCCATCCCGTAAAATGTCCGCTTTTTTTTGTTACTATAGTGTCGTCTTCTATTGTTGTTACTTTCCAACTATCACTCATACGCTCTCCCTATTTTTACCATGTATGATTATGTAACTGCCCCTTCATTTGAAAATTCTCAAATTTCTGCTGTCTAAGTGCCTCATATACAACTACTGCCACTGAATTGGATAAATTAAGTGATCTAATCTCTGGAAGCATGGGTATTCTCACCGCTGTTTCCTCGTTATCCATCAATATTTCTTCCGGTATTCCTGCACTTTCCTTACCAAACATTATGTAGCAATTGTCTTCATATGTCACTTCTGTGTATGTCTTTTTTGATTTTGTTGTTGCCATATACACATGTGCACCCGGATTCTTTTCGAGAAAATCCTCATAGCTTTCATAGACTGTAACATCTAAATGTTCCCAGTAATCAAGTCCTGCTCTTTTCAGTGATTTTTCATCTATTTTGAATCCAAGAGGTTCAATCAGATGAAGTCTGCTGCCTGTTGCGACGCAGGTTCTTCCTATATTTCCTGTATTTGCAGGAATCTCAGGCTCTAACAATACTACATTAAGCATTTTTTTCTGCCTCACTTTCCAGTGTATTAATAAATTTACCAATTCTCTCAAGTGCTCTCTTTAAATCTTCAAGAGAGTACGCATATGATACTCGTAAAAATCCCTCTCCACAATCTCCAAAGGCTGTTCCCGGAACAACCGCTACCTTTTGCTCCATCAATAGTCTTGTGGCAAATTCGTCTGATGTCATACCAAATTTCTTAATTGAAGGAAACATATAAAATGCGCCATAAGGCTCGAAGCATTCCAGTCCCATTTCTCTGAGAGCGTTTAGCAAAAATCTTCTTCGTTGATTATATGATTCACACATCATTTCAACATCCCTGTCTCCGTTTTTAAGAGCCTCAACCGCAGCATACTGGCTATTTGTAGGCGCACACATAATTGCAAACTGATGTATTTTTATCATTTGCTTTAGAATTTCTTTTGGTCCGCATGCATATCCAAGTCTCCATCCCGTCATAGCATAGGCCTTCGAAAATCCGTTTATTAGAATGGTTCTTTCCTGCATTCCCGGTATACTTGCAATGGAAATGTGTTTTTCCTTATATGATAGTTCTGAATATATTTCATCTGATAGTACATAGATATCATTTTCAATACATACCTTTGCTATATCCTCTAAATCTGATTTTTCCAAAATTGCTCCTGTTGGATTATTAGGAAATGGCAGTATCAATATTTTTGTTTTGTCTGTTATTTTTTCAAGGACTTCTTCCTTGGTTAGCCTAAAGTTATTATCTTCCTTAAGTTCAATAATTACAGGCTTGCCGTATGCAAGGCTTACACATGGAACATATGACACGTAGCTTGGCTGTGGAATCAGAACTTCATCTCCCGGATCAATCATTGCTCTTAGTGCTATGTCTATTGCTTCACTTCCGCCCACAGTTACAATTACTTCGTTGTTATAATCATATTCCAGATTCTGCTTCCTCTTAAGGTACTTGCATATCTCTATTTTTAGCTCCTTAAGTCCTGCATTTGACGTATAAAATGTGCGTCCTTTTTCAAGTGAATAAATTCCTTCTTCCCTGATGTGCCATGGTGTGTCAAAGTCTGGCTCACCAACACCAAGGGAGATTGCGTCTTTCATCTCGCTTACTATATCAAAAAATTTTCTTATTCCCGATGGCTGTATTTCTACAACTGTCTTAGATAGTGGATTTCTCATTATGGGGTCACCAACATCCTTTCATCCTGAACATTTTCTACTAAAATTGTACCATGGTCTTTGTATTTTTTTAGTACAAAATGTGTTGCTGTTGATCTGATAGCTTCCATTGGTGCAAGCTTCTCTGATACAAACATTGCAACTTCTCTCATATTCTTTCCTTCTATTATAACTGTGAAATCAAATCCTCCACTCATAAGGTACACGGCTCTAACCTCACTAAATTTGTAGATTCTCTCTGCCAGCTTGTCAAAGCCCTGTCCTCGCTGAGGTGTAACCTGCACTTCTATAAGTGCTACTACATCTTCTTTGGATGTCTTATCCCAGTTAATAAGTGTGTGATATCCACAAATAACTTTTTCTTTCTCCATATCAGCGATTTCATTGGCTGCTTCTATCTCAGAAATTCCAAGCATTACTGCCAAATCATGTATATCTATTCTACTGTTTTTTTCTATAACTTCTAATATTTTTTCTCTCATAATTCTCTCCATTCTAGAGCAGCTTTACCGCAGGTTATTTCTCTTCTGCCCATGTTTTTAACTAAATACTCTTTTTGCGGGGCACACTTGCCATTTTTCTCACTATCTCATCGCCCTTAGGTGGTTCTAGAAATCTTCTATCCTCCCCTTTTATGATTACTCTATCATTGTCCGCTGTTATCTGACCTATAACACTTGCTTTGATACCTGCTTCATTTAATGCATTTTCAAGACCTGTTCCATCCTCTGTCACCATCAAAAGAGCTCCGCCTGACACAAGAGTGTATGGATTAATATCGAGAATCTCGCAAAGTTCTATGGTCTCCTGACGAACACTTATTTTGTCAAGGTAAACCGATAGCCCAAGATTAACGCCTGCTGCCAACTCCCATAATGCGCCAAAAGCTCCGCCATTGCTGATGTCATGCATTGCAGCAACACCATTTTCTGCTGCAATTGCTGCTTCCTTTACAATAGAAATATCTTCTATTGCCCTCTTCGCCATATCAACAAAGCTCCTTTGAAAACGCTCACATAACATCTCTTCATTTGCATATGCCATAAGTGACGTTCCCTCAATCGCAATGTCCTTGGACATTACAATATCCATACCGGGCCTGATATTATCAACAGAAATATGCGTAGTCTTCTTTCTGACGCCAACTCCTGTAAAGCTGACAACCATTTTATTCACATAGTCAACAGTTTCTGTATGCCCGCCAATTATTTCAATACGACGCTTTTTACACTCACTTGCAATGTCTCTCATAAGAAAATTAAGTTCTGATTCCATTGTATTTCCCGGCATTGTAACAGAAACCATAACACCTTTAATATGTCCACCTGATACTGCAATGTTGTTTGCGGTTCTGTTAATACCGTATACTGCAATGCTGTCGTGACCATATGTAACTGTGTCTGTTGACAAAATAATCTCTTCATCCTCAGATATAAGCATAGAGGCAAAGTCTCTGCAAAGACCTGCCCCTGAAAATATATCCTTATCTTTATATGATATCCTCTTTAGAACCGAGCGCTTTAGCATCGGTTCCGAAACTTTTCCTGCTTTCATATTGTCTCCAATATCCCTGCCACACTATCTGGCAGCTTCTGTTGTCTCCTCGTTGGAAGGTGCCTTTGTCTCTGCCTGAGTTGTTTTCTTTTCTGTGTTTTTCTTGGTTGTCGCTTCTTCCTTCTTAGTTGCCGGCTCTGTTGGCGCAGCTTCCGCCTCGCCTGTACCATAAATTACATATATAGGAGTAGATTGATATGTGCTTGTATTCACAAGAGTTCTATCCACCAGCTTGTCATTTTGGTACACTTCCTTCCACAATTTAGCAGTGTAACCCACATGACCTCTCACAGTAACCATTCTGTATCCTGCTGGCTTACTAGGGTCATTAGTAACCACTTCTTCCGGATAATTAGTGCTTAATGTCTCACTTACATACACAACACTTCTTCCAGGATCTCTTGTTTCCTTGCCGTACAGTGTAAATGTAAGCTTTCCGCTGTCGTCATAAACGCCTTCAATATACACAGGTACATCTGTGTTGTTGGCAAACTTAAGGTCCTTCCATGTTCCAGCCAGTGCCGCATCTGCTGCCAGGTCGACATAGTCTACATTCATTGAATGAGGATGTCTCTCCACAACCTCAAGCTCTGATAAGAGAACTGCATTGTAAAGTGTGGTAGACACCTGACATATTCCTCCGCCAAGACTGTTCTCCACCTTGCCATTTACATATGTTCCGGCCTCATACCAGCCATTGTCTGCCGTCCATGGCTCCAGCAGAGCATTTGCTGAAAATGTTTCCCCTGGATATACTACTGTTCCATTTATGTGCTCCATACCATTTTTCATATTCATATTTCTGTTGTAATTGCCATTTGTAGAAAATGAAGTTGAAAATGTACCTAACACGTCTTTTACAAGCTTGCAGTCCTCCTCTGTGGATACAGGCTTATCATCAACTACTACCAAATCAAAGTCCGCGTTCTGTCCATCCCACTTCTCCAGAAGAAAATCCTTTAATTCCTCTACAGATTTCTTAACTGCAATCTTTCGTCCCGTGGAGCTTGCTGATATCGCAAAGCCTTCGCCCTTTCTTGTGATTCCTGCATTCACATGAGCTACGTTAAATTGAGAACAATTATCATTGATTGCCTTCTTCATTGTATCTGTATCAATATCAACATCGATATCGAACTTAACATTATCCTTATCGATATCCTTTCTCTCCTTGTATCTCTCGATAGCATTACCAATATTTCCATATTCCATGGCTTCTTCAACGACCTCGGTATCAGACCAGTAATAGCCCAAATCTCCTACACTTACCTCGATTGTCTTTCCGTCCATTGATAAATTAATCTTCTTGTCGGTGTATGTTTTAATGTAGTCCTTAACTGCCTTTTTCACTTCGCCGGATGTCATTCCATTTATATCTATGTCTCCAATAAATACACCCTTGGCTCCATTATCAGTATGTTTTTCTGTCTTTGCACTTACGCTCACAGCGCATGGGATAATTATGCATGCAGAAACAGCAAGTGCTGCAAATGCACCAATCCATTTTTTTGACTTCATAACAATATGCCCTTTCATTTTTTTATATGGTATGTTACTCTATACGTATTGAACAGCTAGTGACAATACCATTGCAACAACAAGAATTGCTATTATTATTACGGAGAATATTCTTTTGCTCTTTTTGTTATTAAAATTAATCATAGCTAACCTCATTTCTGTGCCGCCTTTTTATGGTACCGGTTCATGATATGCGGCTGGCAACAATACATATCACGGAGGTTTATCAAATGGTACCACATCTTCCATTTTTTGGAATATTTATAATATTTACAGCATGGACTTCTTATGAAATTAAGAAAAGCAGATCCATGAATAGTAAACAAAGTGAAGAATTCTGGACTCGCGAGAACGAAGTCAATAATGTTCGACGTAAGCCGGTTGATAATCTTGACTATATTGTAATTCCCGACAAGCTTCTATCTTCTATCAGTACAGATAACAATGATATTAAGAATTCCATCACGCAGCTTAAAAGCATGAGTAATTCCAAGATTCTTAATCTTACAGGTGTGACAAACACTGACCTTAAGGCTATGTATGGACCTGCTAATCTTAATTATCTGTCAGAATGTGATGACAATTTCACACTGCTGTGCCGTACACTCAATACACTTGGCAGACAGCTTGCTGAAAATGGCTATGTAGAACATGCCATAGGTGTGTATGAGTTCGCCGTATCAAGTGGCAGTGATGTGTGCGCATCTTATGATTCCCTTGCCTCACTGTATATTGACAATAAAATGTTCGACAAGCTGACTCCACTGCTTGATTATGCAAATAAACTTAACTCGTTATCTAAGAATACGATTATCAGCCACATCAATACCTATATTGAATCTTCCCATAATTAAATATTATGTTATCAATATATCTTGATGCCTCATTCTTACTTAATCTTGAAATGTCCACATCGCTATCTATTTTATGATATTTCAGTAAATCATTCAAGTAATTTATTTGCCTTGCAGTCGCAGGCTGCTGTGGCTTGACCTTATATACCATTTCCTCCGGTATAAATACAGGGTCGCACTCACTATAGTAATCGCTTTTGCACATTATCTGGTAGAGCTCATGTGTCACTCTTGCATCATTGGATGCTCTGTGGTGATTGTTATCTTCAATTCCATAATAACAGCACAGGTAATCCAGATTCCTTTTCTCCAGCGATGCCAAATACTTCTTGGCTATCTTCAATGTATCAAGACCCATTTTATCAAATTCTCTTCCCAAATCCACAGCATTCTTTTTCAGGAAAGAATAATCAAACTTAAGGTTATGACCTATAATAACATAATCCTCACAAAAATCAATAAATTCAGGTAAAATGTCTTCTATGTATGGACTGTCGCATACCATAGAATCATCTATTCCCGTAACATCTGTAATTAATCGGCTTATGGGGGTTGCCGGATTGACAAGCTTATCAAATGCATCAATAATACATCCACCCTTAATCTTAACGGCACCTATCTCAATTATTTTGTCCTTCTTAGGATCTAAACCTGTTGTCTCCAAATCCAATACCACATAATCATTTATCATAGTACCACTGCCCTTTTCTCATTATAGTCAAATAAAACATACGTTTTTTCACTGCCATAAATATGCTCAAATACTTCTATATGTACGTTGTCTCCTGTTCCCTTATGAATTCGATACAGTTCCCTCAATTCCTTCTCATAAATATTAAGATTTACTGCAAATGACGGTCTCTTTTTAGCATTTTCTCTAATGTACACATCATATGTCATCCACTCCTTAAACTCATCCACCGAAATATCGCGATTGTCCAGACCCCTGACATACTCCAACATCAGCTCATATCTGGCAATTCTTGACTGTTTCTCCGCATTAGTAAATCTCTGTGAGTAAAATTTTCCAAGAGTTCTATACAATTCATATGGTGATTCAAAGAACTTTTCCAAATACTCCATTGTATTCTCAAACTGACCACTGTTATAATACACCTCAACCATATCCTCAACCTGCTTCAGCTCCATAATGTCATCATAGGAAAGCCATCTTGTCTTAAGTACTTCATATGGCGGTGTTGATGTATATTCAATTCCATAATCCTTTGCCTTAATGTACATTTTGGAACCTGACAGAACCTTAAGAAATCCAAGCTGGAGCTGCTCACATTTCATGACATATACCTGGTCAAATGAATGCTTAAAGCTTTCAAGATTCTCATAGGGCAGGCCTGCTATTAAATCAACATGCTGATTGATGTTTCCAAAGGCTTTGATTTTTGCAATTACACTTGTTACTCTGTCAAGATTCATAGTTCTGTCTATTTCTTCAATTGTGTCCTGATTAGTTGACTGAATTCCTATCTCCAGCTGAACAAGTCCCGGTCTCATATGCGACAGCAATTCCAGTTCTTCATCGGTAATTAAATCCGCCGCCACTTCAAAATGAAAATTAGTTATCCCATTATCATGTTCATAAATATATTTCCATATATCCATTGCATGCTTCTTGGCACAATTAAAGGTTCTGTCAACGAATTTTACCTGCTTAACCTTGTTATTAATAAAGAATTGCAATTCCTGCAAAACCATGTCTATATTTCTAAATCTTAACTTCTTATCAATTGATGACAAGCAGTAGCTGCAGGAAAACGGGCACCCTCTGCTGCTCTCGTAATACACTATTCTATTCTCAAATTCTGTCATGTCATCATATATAAATGGCACATCACTCAAATCCAAAATATCACTCTGAGGATTGTAATGTATTTCATCTGTTCTGTAACATATTCCTGAAACCTCTGTATAACCAAGCTTTCCCTCAAACACTTTCATGAGGTTGGTAAATACCTTTTCTCCCTCACCACACATAATGCCATTAAATACAGTGTGTGTTTCAAGGAAGGCCGGTGCATCATAAGATACCTCAGGTCCGCCTGCCCATATAATTGTATCGGGCAGAATTTTGTGTATTGTATCAGCAATTTCTACAACATATCTGATATTCCAAATATAGCACGAAAAGCACAATATCTCTGGTCTTTGTCTATATATGTCAGACACGATAAAATCAATCTGCTGGTTGATTGTGTACTCTGATGTGTCAACCTGTACATCACAATCGCCGTATTTATCGTAATATTTCTTCAAGCATAGTATTCCGGGATTGGAATGAATATACTTGGCATTAACTGCAACTAGTAAGCACTTCATAAAAACCTTCCATTCTTCAATTCATTGTCATTGATATACTTCTTTCCATTATACTTATTCCCCATGTCTATTTCAAGTAAAACAAAGGCGACTGCATCTTTTCCAAATGCAATCGCCTTATGTCTATATTCTCTGAACACCTATCCCTATTAATCCCGGGCCTGTGTGAACTACAAGTGCCGGACTTATTACTCCTGTATAAATGTTATTAATCCTGTCACTGTCTGAATAATTGGCTACCAGCTTATCCGCCTCTTCCTGTGCCTTGCCATTCACCACAGCGAAATTATATCTGCCATCACCTGCAAAGGCAATTGCTTCTTCCATGGCCTTTTTCAGTGATTGATTGCGTCCTCTTGCCTTCGTTACTGTGTAATACACGCCTTCTTCATTACAGCTGATAACCGGCTTTAGATTAAGTGCCGAACCTATAACTGATGTTACAAGTCCAATTCTTCCACCCTTTCTCAAATATTCCAATGTATCCACGCAGAAGAAAATCTTGGTATTCAATACACTTTCATTCAATATGTCTTCCATATCCTCAAATGGCGTTCCCTCATTAATGAGATCACTCGCTCTTATTGCAGTAAGTCCTGCACCTATTCCTATGTTCTTAGAGTCAATAATAATTGTGTCAATATCCTTATCTTCTGCTATCATTCTGACTGCATTCCAGGTACCACTAAGTCCGCTGGATATTGTAACTGCGACAACCTTGTCATACCCGTCACTTATAATTCTGTCAAATGTACCTGAAATATCCTCAAGATTAGGAAGCGATGTCTTCGGGATCTCTCCACCTTCCATTCTTGAATATATCTCAGCCTGTGTGATGTCTACCTTATCTCTGTATTCACCATCTGCATATCCAATCATAAGTGGCATTACATATATATTGTTATTATTATCAATTATATTCTGGGGCACATCTGTACCAGAATCAACCATAAGGGCTATTTTACCATTCATATTATTAACCTCGTAATCACGTTCTCAACATCTAGTTTCGATTACTATGTTATATGCTAATTAATAACTTGTCAAGAAGTTTTTAAGAACATTATATTTATTTTGAGCATCCTGATAACCCTCTTCATATAATTTCTCAAGCTTGTCACGATTTTTCTCAAGTCTTCCAATATCCACCGGTCTGGATGGTCTAATAACAACAGCCTTGCCCTTTTCCTCCAGTTTACTAATATATTCCAAGGTTCTATTATACATAATATGTCTTCTGGCAATGCACTTAACAAGCTCCGGATACTTTCTGTATCTGACTTTCATGATAGGAAGTAATTCGTTAGGTTTCTTCCTATAGGAAATGTCCCTCGTAAGAACAATGACATTCTTCTTATTCCCGTCGCGCCTTGCCTGCCTTATTGGAATAGAATCTGAAATTCCACCATCAAGATATGGAATCCCATCAATCTCAACATTTCTGGACATAAGAGGAAGCGAACAAGATGCTCTCACTGATATTATATCCTTTCTCATGTCTTTTATTAATTTATATTCCGCTTTTCCTGTAATACAATTAGTTACCACAGCATAAAAATTACCTGAATATTTATCAAATGCCTCGTAATCATAAATATTTAGTTTGTTAGGAATTGTATCGTAACACATCTCCACTCCAAAAAAATCACCGGTGGTGAGGAGACTGTGCATACTTGCATATCTCTTATCCTCAAGATAATCTACATCGACGCTGAAGGCTCTTCCCCTCTGAGAAGATATATAGCTGCACGCATTGGCAGCTCCTGCCGATACACCATAAACATTTTCAAACACTATTTTTTTATCAATGAAAAAATCAAGAACCCCCGCAGTGTATGCGCCTCTCATACCACCGCCTTCTAATATTAAACCTGACATCCCTGACATCTCCTAAAGCTGCTCTCTGGCATTTTCATCATTTTATGAGGTATTCCTGCTTCATCAAATTCTTCTGAGCATACCTCAAACCCTATAGTTTCATAAAATCCTATGGCCTGTGTCTGCGCTCCAACATAAATTGTATCAATCCCCGATGCAAATGCTTTATCTGCAAGCATTCTCACTACAAAATCACCGTATTTTTTTCCTCTTTCTTCCTTGAGCACTGCCACCCTTCCAATCTTATAATGATTGTCGATAACCGCAAGCCTTGCCGTTGCAACTGCCTTTCCCGCATCGTATGCCACTACGTGAATAGCCTTCTCGTCATTATCATCAAATTCCTCTTCAGGTGTTACCTTCTGCTCCTCAACAAACACTTTTCTTCTTATGTTATGTGCATCTGTCAAATCCTCTGTGCCATCAAAAAATTTACCTGTTATCATTGACATTCCTCTTTTCATTGTTATTTACTACTATATTAATAGAATTTGAGGAATATTTCAAGGAAACATTTCCTGTTAGAGTATAATTATTATTGGCAAGATTAGTAAAAAAATAAGGGAAGAAGGA
>CAZBKO010000030.1:0-21996 GCA_964492545.1 uncultured Lachnospiraceae bacterium | reverse complement strand
TTGGTACTAAGAAACAGGCACAGGATGCTATTAAGACAGAAGCTTTAAGATGTGGAATGTACTTTGTAAATGAAAGATGGTTAGGCGGAATGCTTACTAATTTCAAGACAATCCAGAGCAGAATTGCAAGATTAAAAGCAATTGAGACAATGTCAGAAGACGGAACATTTGATTTTCTTCCTAAGAAAGAAGTTATCAATATTAAGAAAGAATGGGATAAGCTTGAGAAGAACCTTGGCGGTATCAAGGACATGAAGAATATCCCAGATGCTATATTTGTAGTAGATCCTAAGAAGGAAAGAATCTGCGTACAGGAAGCACATACACTTGGTATTCCACTTATCGGTATTGCAGATACTAACTGTGATCCAGAAGAACTTGATTATGTTATCCCAGGTAATGATGATGCAATCAGAGCTGTAAAACTTATCGTTGCTAAGATGGCAGATGCTGTTATCGAAGCTAACCAGGGTGAAGAAGCAGTTGCTGAAACAGAAGTAGAAGCAGACGCAGAATAATTATTTGAAATAATAGGAGGAATAGTGCGATGGAAATCACAGCAGCTATGGTAAAACAGCTTAGAGAAATGACCGGAGCAGGAGTAATGGCTTGTAAAAAGGCATTAGTCGAAACAGAAGGTGATTACGATAAAGCAATAGAAGTATTAAGAGAAAAGGGCGAAGCTACTGCAGTTAAGAAAGCAGGAAGAATCGCAGCTGAAGGAACAGTATTAGCAGTAGTTAAGAATGACAATACAGCAGCTATCGTTGAAGTTAACAGCGAAACTGACTTTGTTGCTAAGAATGATAAGTTCAGAACATTTGTAGCTAATGTTGCAGAGCAGATTTTAGCTTCTAATGCAGCAAGCGTTGAGGAATTATCAGAAGAAAAATGGATTCTTGATGCTTCTAAGACAGTTAAAGAAGAGTTAATCAGTCAGATAGCAACAATCGGTGAGAATATGTCAATCAGAAGATTTGTTAAGATGAATTCTGATGGAATCGTTGTTCCATATATTCATGCTGGCGGAAGAATTGGTGTATTAATCGAAGCAACAGCTAGTGTTGTTAATGATGAAGTAAAGGATTGCCTTAAGAATCTTGCTATGCAGATAGCAGCTCTTAATCCTAAGTATACAACTAGAGACGAAGTAAGTGCTGAATTTATAGCACATGAAGAAGAAATTCTTTTAGCTCAGATTAAGAATGACCCTAAAGAATCTCAGAAACCTGAGAATGTAATTAAGGGAATGATTAAAGGACGTATCAACAAGGAAATGCAGGAAATCTGTTTATTAGATCAGACTTATGTTAAGGCTGAGGATGGTAAGCAGTCAGTTGCTAAATATGTTGAAGAAGTTGCTAAGGCAACAGGTTCTGACTTAAAGATCAAAGGTTTTGTACGTTACGAAACAGGTGAAGGTCTTGAGAAGAAGAGCGAAGATTTCGCAGCTGAAGTTGCAGCTCAGATGGCAAAATAGTTAAAATAATAATAAGGTCATATAGTTACGATTTAGTAACTATATGACCTTTATTTTTGTAAAAAATCAAGTTTTTATAAATCAAAAACACTCAGTGTGGATACAACTATTTGACTTTAATAACGTAATATTCCCAAGAATTTAATTCATTAATATCATTTGTATCAATAGAAGAACCATCATCAATCATGTTATTCTCACTATTACCATGAAGAAGAATATCACCCTTAATATCTTTTAAATTAAGGCTCTGTTTATCATCGGAAAGATTAATAATCACTGTAATGTCAGATGAATCATTTGCTCTTGAAAAAACGAGAATATCATCATTTCCATTGTCAATAATCTCAACATCGGCACCAGTATTGTTATTCAAAACATCATTGGAGCTCTTAATATCAGCCAGTGTTGTAAGTAAAGGAGCATATTCATAAGTACTGAAAGGAATTTGATCCTTTTCAAAGAATTCAAGGGTCTTTGTGATACCCTCTTCCTGTCCTGAATATATGAGTGGAGCACCTTTTAAGGTAAATATAAGAGTAGTAAGTGCACCTATGGAATCTTTACCAAATCTTTCCTCCAAAGAGCCATCAGAAGAGTTCTTATCATGGTTTTCAATGAAATTCATTGTAAAAGCACCATCTGGAAGCTTTTGTGATATTTTGTATTGTAGATCCTTTGCATGCTTACCACCTTTTGCGACGGAAACAAAAGTATCATATAATCCAAAATTATAGTCACTATCAAAAGCACTTATCAGGTATGAATTACTTTGAGTTCCATCTTCAGCCAGCATATAGATATCTTTTAGAGTATCCAGCTCAGTTCTTGCCTCATTCCAAAAATCAACGGGAACACCTTGAGTAAAGTCACATCTGAAACCATCAATATCAGCTTCTGTTATCCAATATTTCATGGCATCAATCATAGCCTTACGAACTTCTGTCTTTGAATAGTCAAGCTGTGCCACATCATCCCAACCCTGACCGATAGGAGAAATGATATTTCCACTGGCATCCTTTACGTAGTATTCAGGGTGCTCTGTTATCCATGAGTGGTCCCATCCGGTGTGATTAGCAACCCAGTCTAGTATGACAGTAAATCCCATGTTATGAGCTTCATCCACAAGCTTCTTGAAATCCTCCATATTGCCAAACTCACTATTTATAGAGGTGTAATCCTGAATAGAATAATAGGAACCTAAGCTTCCTTTCTTATTAAGCTGGGAAATGCTGTAAATCGGCATAAACCATAGAGTATTAACTCCCATATCCTTGAGGCGCTGCAGGTTGGTGCTAAAAGCTTCAAAAGTTCCTTCCTTAGTGTATTGTCTTACATTAACCTCATAAATAATGGCTTCATCTGCCCACTGTGCTGTATGGCGTACATCTTTTTCATCAACTTCGGATGAAGAGGCAGTAGTAGCTTCGGTTGTGGTCTTATTGCTGGTATCTTTTCCAGAACACGCTGCCATTGATAAAATCATTATCATTGAAAGTGACAGTGCGCAACATTTTTTGATATTTTTTTTCAAAAATTTATTCCACCTTTCTTGAACTATTATGTACAATGATTATAATATAAATAAACGGATAGGGCAATATGGTAAAAAACATTGGAAAGCGTAATCCTTTGTGATAAAATAAGATAAATAAGAATTTAATGAGGTAGATTATGGAGTATAATGAATATGTTCAGAATGTAGTGGGCTCATATGTTGAACATATGACGAGAAAAGCTATATTCATAAAACACTATAATACTTTGGACATAACGTTAGAACAGATTATAGATAATGTAAATTGTTCAGATGCGCATTGCTTCATGTATCATGATTTTAAGATATGTGAAATGAAAAGTGCATTTGAGCCATTTTTGTCGTGGATAAATACATTATATAGAACATTTTATGAGGACAAATATTCAATAGAAGAATTTATAGGTAAGTGTGATGTATATTACCTGCATAGGGATACACTGTGTGAATATATAAGAACAGGAATTTGCAGGAGAGGTGAGGATATACTTGTTGAAGAATATGAATTTGAACATAAGATGATGTTGAAATCAATATATTCAATTTTTGAATATGTTGCTATGGAACATAATGTTGTTATGGTAATTTCTAAGCTTCATATGGCATCGTATTCATGCATTGAGTTTTTGAATTACACTTTCTCTAAGGAAAATAATATACATTTCATTATTACATACAATGATATTTTCTTTGTAAAGGACTATATTAAGCCACAGTGGGACAAGCTTATTAATTATGCCGATAATAATAATATGATATTAGAGTGGGGAAAGATTGAATCCAAGCAAAGTGTTGATTTGGAGGATAACTTTGAATTCGTTAGTGGGGACATTGGTAAATATGTTGAATACCTCAATAATATGTACTACGTTATTAGCTTTCAGGATGCAAAATACTACCTGGATATAATATATGAAAAATTTGAGCATGAGAATGTTAGTGTCACCATGAATAATCGTATGAATATTTCAGCACTGTATGTTCTTGTCAATCTGGGTATGAACAACCTAAATCAGGCATTATATGTATGTGAAAATATGGTACCTTGGATAAATGACAGTCAGGATAAATGCCATTTGTTTACATACAATTATTTATCAGCGATGGCACATCTTGTTTTAGTAGAATCAGAACTGGTATATAAGTTTTGCAGCAGATGCCGTGACTTAGCGGAGGAAATGCATAGAGAGGACCTCGTATTTAAAATCGATATAATTGAGTGTATATCAGGATTTGGCAGCTTTAAGGATTTATTTAAATGTAATTTTTCATATAAGGTATCGCAGAACATGATAGATAATGCAATCAGATTTAAATACAATAATCTTTTAGCATATCTTTATATATTTGGATTTGATAATGATAAGAAATCAATTGATGATATAGCTAATGGAAGAAAAGTGCCTGTATATTTTAATAAAGGTATAAAAATAGCGCAGGATATTGGAAATACTAATCTTTTGCTTACAGCGTATATGAAGAATATTATTATGTACTCAGAATATGGATATCACAGATATGTAAGACTTATGTATGAGAAAAGAATAGGGATATCTGATAAGTATAATCAGGTGAGACGTGCTCATATGTATAGCGGAATGGGTTACAATTCTATTGTTCTTGAGGAGTATTCAGAAGCTGACAGATATTTTAGAAACAGTATTTTAATACTGGCTCAGAATGAAAAAGCAGAGGATGTTGCTGAGGTATTATATAATATGTCTTTGAATTATTATGTGGCTGGAATTAACGAAGAAGCTATAGTATGCATGGAAAATGTAATCAAGGTACTTAAGCTTATTGGAATACAGAATATCAGAATTTGTAATACGTCCAAACTATTTGGAATTATAGCCATGGCAAATTTTAAAATCGGACAGTATTACAACAGCTATTATTATCTTGATAAGATGGAATCAATACTCAGTCATATTATAAATAGTAATGACGAGAGACGCTATAAAATGTGGGAAGAGGACTTGTTTTTATATCATCTTACAAAAGCGGTATTACTTGCATATGAGGAGAACATGGAAGAAGCTGAAAAAGAATTCAATCAGGCTCAGCATTTTATGGAAATTTTGCCAGGTGCCAAATTTTATTTATATGCAGAACTTGCTTTGATGAGAGGTAAGGCTTACAAGGAATGTGGACGTATATCTGATGCAGAGAAGGTTATAAGTGATGCAATAGATTTCTGTATGAAGGCAGGATATCAGTACAAAGTAGACCAGCTTAAGGCACTTCTCTTTGATACAACAATACATCTGGATGATAGATATGCGAAGAGGGTAATACCATTTGATGATATACTACATATGGCTGCGGTTGTTGGAACCCATAATAAGCTAAAAGACAGAGAAAGAGATGTGAATTTTCTTTCTGTATGTCAGGATATATTAATTAGGGAATATGACAAAGTTGACGAGGTTATTGACGGATGCATGAATGCGATTCAAAATAGCTTCAACCTTGATCAGATTATTCTGCTGGACAGGGAGCAATGCGAGCCTTCTATTATTTATTCATATGCAGTCACAAGCATCAATAAAAGAGATGTGGATGATATATTTGAATTTTGTGAATTGTATAAGAAAGAATTCATTGCTAATAGAATTGATAAAAGCTTTAACAAGTATATGCCTATTATTCAAAAATTTGGCGCAAATGATGTCGTAACGGTGGTAGTCGTCCCTGTTGTCAGAGATGACAGAGTTGTGAAGCTGTTTCTCGGTGTGGTAAATATACATAGAAATTTCACTGGAAACAAAGTCTTTTTGAATAATGCAAATCTTACCATGATGAGATTTGCCATTGAACAGCTGGATGAAGCAATCAGGAGAATTTCGAATGTCTGTATGATACGCTCAATGAATATAGAGCTCGAAAAAGCGGCCATAACAGATAAGCTTACAGGCTTGTATAATAGGTTCGGCTTTGGACAAATAATCGATGAAAAAGCTAAGAAACAGGGAATTGTTTTATACATGGATATAGATAATTTTAAATATTACAACGATTCCTTTGGACATCATGTAGGTGATAAAATACTTACGAAATTTGCAGATATTTTGTTAAAGATAACACAGACAAAGGGGTATGCAGTAAGATATGGTGGAGATGAATTTGTAATTATTGTGCCAGAGGCAGATATTTCATATGGAAAAGATATTGCCAAAAAGATTCTATATAATATGAACACCAAACTAAAAGAAAATATACACGGTGAGTTAAAAAAGGGGCTGGTGATTGATAGTGAGAAAGAGATTACATGTTCAATTGGACTGTCAGAATATATTAATGATGGTGAGCTGTTTATGGAAGAAGCACTGAAAAGGGCGGATATAGCGCTGTATAATATCAAGAATAATAGCAAGGGTAATTATCAGGTATTTACAGATGAAACACTACGCGGTAATAAAGGCTGGCAATAAAACACAATAAAAGTGTAATTTGCCAACAGGTTTATGACGGAGCATGAACTTGAGTGAATGCGAAAGATATAGAACATTTATCGTTTTTGCAGGCCTAAACAAGAAACTCCGATAGGAGGTAAAAATATGAACATAAAGAAAAAATTATTGTGGTTATTTACAACAGTTCTGCTTATTGTATGCTGTACTGCAACCGGGCTGGCAGCTGAGAATCAGGCAAATTTAGAAAAAAATGGAACAACATATGGTTCTAATGAAGATTACTCGGAGGCAATTGATTATATTGTTGGCAAGATACAATCCAATACAACAAAAATCGAAGTAGAGCAGTTCAAAATAAATGCATCAGATTTTTCAGAATTATGGGATGAGGTAATATATTCAAATCCTGCCGTATATAATATATCAACCAAGGCAAAGTATACGAAAAGGACATATTCAAATGGTAATTCATATATAGGTTCAATTACACCAAATTATCTTACCGGCATTGATAAAGCTGCATTCACTAAGGAATATGTTAAAATGATGTCAGTTATTAATGATGATATGTCAGATATGGAAAAGGTTTTGGCTATACATGATTATATTGTTGCTCAATGTACATATGATTTACAGGCAAATCCTGATGATTTGTCATGCACATCATTTTCTATGTATGGAACAGTTGTGAAGAAGAAATCTGTTTGTCAGGGATATGCGCTGACTTTTTTGAGTGCAATGAAAGATCTTGGAATTGAGTGCAACATCGTAACTGGTGGAAATCATGCATGGAACCAGGTAAAAATTAATAATAAATGGTATCATATAGATTGTACTTGGGATGATCCACAGGGATCTATGAATGGCAGCGTTAGTCATACATATTTTTTAAAGAGTGATACTTTCATGGCATCAAATATAGATGGCTCATATCATGTTTGGAATACTAATGATTTTGAGAAATGTACGGATAAATCCTTTGATGGAAATAAAAATGTGTGGGATAACACAAATAATCAAATGATATATAATAATGGAGTATGGTATTTCTCAGAACATAAGAGTGGAACATATTATGATTATTACTATAGCTTTGATATGGACACAGGAATCAAAAAAGAAATAAAGAAATTAGGTGGAATATGGTACAAATCAGGTAATACAGGGGTGTATTATCCAAATACAACAAGGATTGCCACAGATGGAAAATGTGTATACTATACTACACAGAATTCCATACGTGTAATGAATTTTAATGGTACATCAGACACTGCATTGATGACAATATCAGCCGGAAGTGCAAAAATATATGGTGTTTCGTATGTTAATAACAGACTTGTTTACACACTTGCAACAGGACCGGCATCCGGCACAGTTACATATTCAAAGGCATATACACCTGCAGGATTTACGGTAATAAAGGCAGCAGGCAATCAGGGAATAGTACCAAAGTATTCTATTGGCAACTCATCGCTTGGAAGTGTTGCATCAAATTCAAAGATTACGCCTAAGAAACGTGGAACTACTACCATTGTAATTAGTACTTTGGCAACCACGAAATATCCTGCAACATATACTAAAGTTGGGTTAAAAATAACAAGTGCATCATTATCAGCTGTGACAATAAAAGGTGTAAAAGCAAAAACGTATACCGGAAAAGCAATTAAACAGACAATAACGGTATATAACGGTAAATACGTTGTGCCTTCATCGTCTTACACTGTATCATATAGCAGCAATGTAAAGACTGGAATTGCTAAATTGACAATTAAGGCAAAATCAGGTGGATTATATACAGGAAGTAAGTCAGCCTCGTTTAAGATTGCACCTAAGAAGGTTTCCCTTTCTTCTGTAACATCTAAGACAAAGAAAAAAGTAATTGTAAAATGGAAAAAAGTAACTGGTGCAACAGGATATAGGATTTATCGTGCAACATCAAAAAATGGCAAATACAAATTAGTAACTACAGTAAAAAACAGTAAAACAGTTACAAAGACAATAAGTGCTAAATCTAACAAAAAATATTACTACAAAGTAGTGGCTTATAAGAGTGTTAACAAGACAAATATATATGGTTCATATTCAAAAATATTGTCTTGTAAAGCAAAGTAAATTTTTAATGCATTATTTTAAAAGATATGTTAGAATACTAAATGTGTATCTTTACGAACGGAAAATGCAGGATGGAGGAATACAAAATGGGCTTTTTAAACCTAAAAGAGTTTAAGGAAGAATTATCACAGGCAGTTAATGAACTTGTAGATGAGGACAATGCAGCATCAAAGACATCATCTAATACAGCAGCCGATGAAATGGCAGCAGGTATAGAGAAGGAGGATGTTGTTATTCCTGATGTTGGTTCATTAAATGATGATGAGATAATTAATACATTAAATACAGAAGATTTAGATCTTGAAACAACAGCTGCTGAGACAGTTGATTATGAATCAAATATTGATATGGCTGCTCTTAATCAGATGTTTAATGAGGACAAGGAAAAGAACAGGAATAAGAATAAGTCAAAGAAAAAGGATAAGAAATCAGAGGAGACATTTGTTGCTGATAAGAAGGCTGAGCCAAAGCTTGAGAAGATGGTTGAAGAACCTGTGGCTGAACCGGTTAATGAAGAAATTGCAAAGGAAGATAATACAATGAGCAGACTTGATGAAGAAGTTAAGAATATTGAAGAGGTTAAGGATGAAATGAAATCATACAAATCAGACACTGGTATAGCAAGTGATGAGGTTGCTGAGATTACCAAGGGAATGTGCATTGAAGGTAATGTTACATCAGATGGTTCAATCAATGTAAATGGTAAAGTTAAGGGTGACATTAAATGTAATGGCAAGCTGGTTATCAGTGGAACAGTTATAGGTGTTTCCAATGCATCAGAAATATATACTAATGATGCAAAGGTTAACGGAGATATCATGAGTGACGGAAGCATTAAGGTTGGAAGCAGCAGTATTATTATTGGAAACGTATTTGGAACTTCAGCAGTTATTGGTGGAGCAATCAAGGGAGACCTTGATGTCAAGGGTCCGGTAATTGTAGATGGAACAGCAGTTATCCAGGGAAATATTAAGTCACGTTCAGTTCAGATAAATAACGGAGCCGTAATAGAGGGTGTTATATCACAGTGTTACGCAGATGTTGATTATAACGCATTATTTGATAAGACATTTACAGAATAATTTGGAGGAATATGACTTATGAAGAGAATATTACTTAAGTTAAGTGGTGAAGCCTTAGCTGGAGACAAGAAGACTGGATTTGATGAAGCAACAGTTGTTGGTGTAGCTAAACAGGTAAAGGCTTTAGTTGATGATAGTATTGAGGTCGGCATAGTTATTGGCGGCGGTAATTTTTGGAGAGGCCGTACAAGTGAGAAGATAGACAGAACCAAGGCAGATGCAATTGGAATGCTGGCAACAGTTATGAATTGCATATATGTATCAGAGATATTCAGAACAGAAGGAATGATGACACAGGTACTTACTCCATTCGAATGTGGCTCATTTACTAAATTGTTCTCTAAGGACAGAGCTAATAAGTATTTCAGTAAGGGAATGGTGTGTTTCTTTGCCGGTGGTATAGGTCATCCTTACTTCTCAACAGATGTTGGAATGGTATTGAGAGCAGTTGAAATAGAAGCAGATTGTATACTTGCTGCGAAGGCAATTGATGGAGTATACGATAGCGATCCTGCCAAGAATCCGGATGCTAAGAAGTATGATGAATTATCAATTAACGAGATAATTGATAAGAAGCTTGGAGTAATAGATTTAGCAGCATCTGTATTATGCATGGAAAACAAGATGCCAATGATGATATTTGGTCTTAATGAAGAAAATAGTATAGTTAATTCTGTAAAAGGAAAATTTACAGGAACCAAAATAATAGTTAAATAGTTGAATGGAGATTATCATGGAAGAAAAATTAATGGAATATGAAGAAAAAATGGACAAAACTATAGACAGCTTAATGAATGAGTTCACTACAATAAGAGCAGGTAGAGCTAATCCACATATCTTAGATAAGATTAAAATCGATTATTATGGTTCACCAACATCTTTACAGCAGGTAGCCAACATATCAGTACCTGAAGCGAGAATGATTCAGATACAGCCATGGGAAGCAAGCTTAATAAAAGAAATCGAAAAAGCAATTTTAGTTTCAGATCTTGGCTTAACACCTAATAATGATGGAAAAGTAATTAGATTAGTATTTCCAGAGCTCACTGAAGAGAGAAGAAAAGAATTAGTTAAGGATGTTAAGAAGAAGGCTGAAAATGCTAAAGTTGCCATAAGAAATGTCAGAAGAGATGCCAATGATTTATTTAAGAAACAGAACAAGGCTAATGAGATTTCAGAAGATGAGCAGAAGCAGTTAGAAGACAAAATACAGAAATTAACAGATAAATATGTTGCCGAGGTAGACAAGGCAGTTGAAACAAAATCAGCAGAAATACTTACCGTGTAACAATAACAGCAGGGGAAGCCATAATGGTAAATCCCCTGTTTTACTGTATAGAAGAGGATATGGAGGATAAGATGTCGGAAATGAAAATACCTCAGCATGTTGCGATTATTTTGGATGGAAATGGAAGATGGGCCAAGAAAAGGATGCTTCCAAGAAATATGGGTCATGCACAGGGAGCTAAGACTGTTGAACAGATATGTGAAGATGCAGATGCGATTGGAATTAAGTATTTGACTGTTTATGCATTTTCTACTGAGAACTGGAACAGACCTGAAAATGAAGTGAATGCATTAATGAAATTACTCAGAAATTATCTTGTGGATTGTATAAAAAGAGCCAACAAAAATAATATGAAGGTAAGAGTTATAGGCGAGAGAAGCAGGTTAAGTGAGGATATAAGAAATAGAATAGATGAACTTGAAGAAGCTACAAGAAATAACAGTGGATTAAACTTTACAATAGCTATTAATTATGGCAGCAGAGATGAAATGATTAGAGCAATGAGAAAAATGGTAAATGACTGCAAGAATAATAATACTAATGTAGATGACATAGATGAAAAAATGTTTGAGAGCTATTTGGATACAGCTGACATACCTGATCCTGATTTAGTGATAAGAACAAGTGGAGAAGAGAGGATATCGAATTTCCTATTATGGCAGCTTGCATACTCTGAATTCTATTTTACAGATGTTTTATGGCCTGATTTCAACAAAAAAGAACTTGAAAAGGCTGTAGAGAAATACAATTCCAGAGACAGGCGCTTTGGAAAAATCAAGGAGGACTAGAAAATGTCAGCAATAAGTAAGTTAATGAATAAATCTTTTTTGGTTAGGTTATTAAGTGGAATAATGCTTGTTATTATAGCATTTGCTACAATAACAACAGGTAATGACATTCTATTTGCAACTATAGCCATTATTTCTATCATAGGATTATATGAAGTCTTAAAGGTTTTTAAGATGGATAAAGAACTACCTGGAATGGCTGCATATGCAGCATCAATAGGCTATTTTGCAGTAATCAGATTTGGAGAAAATGAATATCTGTTTCCGTTGGCAATAGTATATTTAATGGTGCTTATGGCAATATATGTATTTAGCTTTCCTAAGTATAATATTAGTCAGATTGTACCATGCTTTTTTGGCGTTTTCTATGTTGTAGTAATGCTTTCACATGTTTATCTGGTAAGAATGATTGATGATGGTGCATATATTGTATGGCTCATCTTCCTTTGTTCATGGGGATGTGATACCTGTGCATATCTTGTGGGAGTAATGTTTGGAAAGCATAAGCTTGCACCTGTATTAAGCCCTAAAAAATCAATTGAAGGTTCAATTGGTGGAATTTTAGGCTCAGCACTTTTGGGATTTTTATATGCACTTATTTTTAAAGGAAATATTCATGAAATCAGTAATCCAATGATTACATTTCCTATTGTATGCGCAATTGGTGGTATTATTTCACAGATAGGAGATTTAGCAGCATCCGGAATAAAGAGAAATAATGACATAAAGGATTATGGTCATTTAATTCCGGGACATGGCGGAATATTAGATAGATTTGACAGCGTAATATTTACAGCACCAATTATATTTTACTTAGTTCTATATATGAATTAGTTTTGAAAGGTCAAGATAATGAATATGAAAAAAATATCACTGTTGGGTTCAACAGGCTCTATAGGTACACAGACCCTTGAAATTGTGAGAGCACAAAAAGATTTACAGGTTGTTGCAATTGCGGCAGGATCAAATATTGAATTACTTGAAAAACAGATACGAGAATTTAAGCCTGAACTGGCAGTAGTTTGGAATGAAGATAAAGCAAAGCAGTTATCACTAAATGTTGCAGATACATCAGTTAAAGTTGCATTTGGAATGGATGGATTAATTGAGGCAGCAACTATAGCAGATGCTGACATAGTTCTTACAGCAGTTGTGGGAATGATTGGTATTCGACCAACTATTGAAGCAATTAAGGCAGGAAAAGATATAGCATTGGCAAATAAAGAAACACTTGTAACAGCAGGTCATATTATAATGCCACTTGCAAAGAAAAAGAATGTCAGCATTTATCCTGTAGACAGTGAACATAGTGCAATATTTCAATCTCTAAATGGTGAGAATAAAAAAGAAGTAAGCAAAATTCTATTAACTGCATCAGGTGGCCCTTTTAGAGGAAGAACTGTAGAAGAATTAAAAACTGTAGTAGTTGAGGATGCACTTAAGCACCCAAATTGGTCAATGGGCAGAAAGATAACAATAGATTCAGCTACTATGGTTAACAAAGGACTAGAGGTTATAGAAGCAAAATGGCTTTTTGATGTGGATTTTGATGATATTGAGGTTGTAATACAGCCTCAGAGCCTAATACATTCTATGGTGGAATACGTAGATGGCGGAATCATGGCACAGCTTGGAACACCTGACATGAAACTCCCAATACAATACGCACTCTATTATCCTCAGAGAAGATTTCTTGATACACCTAGAGTCGATTTTGCAAGTATAGCACAGATAACCTTTGAAAAGCCGGACACGGATACTTTTAAAGGTCTTAAGCTGGCTTATGAGGCAGGAAGAATGGGCGGAACCATGCCGACTGTATTTAACGCTGCAAATGAACTTGCAGTTAGTATGTTTTTAGATAGAAAAATATCATTTCTTGATATTGCGGACATAATAGAATATTCTATGTCACAGCATACACTCATACAGTCTCCGGATGTGGAAACAATACTTAATGTTGAGCAGGAGACATATGATATAATTAAGGGAAGGTGGTAAATATATGGGAATAATTTTAGCGATAATAGTATTTAGCGTTCTTATACTTTTCCATGAGTTTGGTCATTTTATCATAGCAAAGAAGAACGGAGTTTGTGTTACAGAATTTTCATTGGGCTTAGGACCAAGGATTATCAGTCATCAATTTGGTGAAACAAGGTATTCTATCAAATTATTGCCATTTGGTGGTTCATGTATGATGCTTGGTGAAGACGAAGATAATTCGGATGAGAGAGCATTTAATAACAAGTCTGTATGGGCAAGAATGGCAGTCATTGCCGCCGGACCTATATTCAACTTTATTCTGGCATTTGTAATGGCAGTGGTTGTGGTTGGATGTGTAGGCTATGACCCATGTATTGTTACAAATATTGAAGATAAATCGCCACTCAACGATGCTGGAATTGTTAAGGGTGATATTATTACTGAGGTGAACGGGACTAAAGTGGATGTCGGCCGTGAACTATACCTTGAAGAATATGTTAATCCATATTCAAAGGAAGATGTAAAGATTAAGTATACTCATGAAGGCAAGGAGTACACAACGACTGTAACGCCTATTATTAAATACATGCTCGGTATATATTATACAGCAAATGATGATGCAGCTACTGTAAGTACATTATCAACAAAAGGTGCATTTGATCAGGCAGGAATTAAGAAGGGTGACATCATCACTGAAATTAATGGCGTTGAAATTTCAAAGGGTAAAGAGCTGGAGGAATATTTCAATGAAAATCCTCTTACAGGTGAAGAAATAGATGTGGTAGTCGAAAGAAATGGTGAGAGCATCAGTGCTAAGGTAACACCACATGAGACATATTCTTTGGGCTTTAATTATAATGTCAATGGAAGAGTTGAGGCTGATGGAATTGGCGAAGTCATGAAATACAGCTATGTTGAGCTTAAATATGGCGCAGAATCAGTATTTAAGAGTCTGAAAATGCTGTTCACAGGAAAGGCAAGTGTTAAGGAAGTATCAGGACCTGTAGGCATTGTAGATATGATGGATGAGGCATACACAGAGACAAAGAGTGAGGGCTGGTTCATAGTATTTATGAATCTGGCTAATTATCTCATATTGTTTAGTGTAAACCTTGGAATCCTTAACCTTATTCCGTTCCCTGCTTTAGATGGCGGAAGATTACTGTTCCTGATTATTGAAGCAATCAGAAGAAAGCCTGTTTCTAGAGAAAAAGAGGGAATTGTTAATTTTGCTGGAATGATGATATTGATGATATTTATGGTTTATGTAATGATAAATGATATAACTAAACTATTTTAGCTAATATGAAATATGTGGAATGGAGATTAGTGTGAGAGAAAATACAAAGGTTGTTAAAATTGGAGATAGAATAATAGGTGGTGGCAATCCTATATTGATTCAGTCGATGACTAATACTAAGACAGAAGATGTTTCGGCTACAGTTGCCCAGATTAAGCAGCTTGAAGAAGCAGGCTGCGATATTATTAGATGTGCAGTGCCAACTATGGAGGCTGCACAGGCAATTTCACAAATTAAGAAACAGATTAAAATTCCCCTTGTTGCAGATATACATTTTGACTATAGGCTTGCAATTGCTGCAATGGAAAATGGTGCTGACAAGATAAGAATTAATCCTGGAAACATTGGAAGCATAGATAAGATTAAGGCTGTGATTGATGTCGCAAAAACAAGAGATATTCCCATAAGAGTTGGGGTTAACAGTGGCTCCCTCGAAAAAAACATTTTAGAAAAATACGGAAAAGTTACTGCCATGGGACTGGTGGAAAGTGCACTTGACAAAGTTAAAATTATAGAAGATTTAGGATATGATAATCTGGTAATTAGTATCAAATCATCCGATGTTTTAATGTGTGTTAAGGCTCATGAATTGATTTCAAAACAGACAAATTATCCATTACATGTGGGAATAACTGAAGCCGGAACGCTTATATCAGGTAATATCAAATCAAGTATAGGACTTGGTCTTATTCTGTCACAGAATATTGGAGACACCATAAGGGTATCCTTAACTGGTGCTCCCGTTGAAGAAATTAAGTCTGCTAAGCTGATTCTTAAGACTCTTGGTCTTAGAAAAGGTGGAATAACAGTAGTATCATGCCCAACATGTGGAAGAACCAGCATTGATTTAATAGGTCTTGCAGGCAAGGTTGAGACATTGGTTACAGGTTATGATGATTTGGACATTAAGGTTGCTGTAATGGGATGCATAGTAAATGGTCCGGGAGAAGCAAGAGAAGCAGATTTTGGTATTGCCGGTGGAAAAGGAGAAGGTCTTATAATTAGAAAGGGAGAAATTTTAAGAAAAGTACCAGAAGACAGATTACTAGAGGAACTTAAATTAGAACTGGACAATTATGCATCAACAGTGAGATAAAAGGGAGTGTGCAAAATGGAAAACAAGGCTTTTTTTGAGGTGTTTCCAGGTCTTGAATTAAATAATGAATTATCAGAATTACTTAAGCATGTTGAAGTTATGAGAGTCGTATCTAACAGGGATAGAACTGCTGTTAGAGTGTACATACACAGCGATAGATTAATATTCAGGAAAAATATTCTGCTGCTAGAGAAGTCCATTCAAAAGCAGCTAATGAATTCCAACAGCTTAAGCGTTAAGATAATTGAAAAATATGCTTTGTCAGAACAATATAGTCTGGCAAAGCTTTTAACTATTTATAAGGATAGTATTATAAGTGAAATTAAAGACTACAACATTATGATGGGTATATTTTTCAAAAAATCTGATTATGATATTGAAAATGATAATGTGATGAAGCTTCACATAGAAGATAATGTTATTTCAAGAGATATGGCAGATGAGCTAATAAGAATTCTCGACAAAATAATTTGTGAGAGATGTGGAATAAAAGCTATAATTGATTATGACTACATAGAGGCAAAGAAAAGCAAATATCATGAACAGGCTGAGGTTAAGATAGAGCAGCAGGTAAAGGCTATAATGAGCAGCATTCCTGCCAAAACAGACGATTTTGAAAGCCAGAATGATAATACTTCACCTAAGAAGGAAAAAGAGCCTGAAACATCAAATGATAAGGCTAAAACAGGTGGAAAGAAGGAATTCAAGAAAGAGGAAAAGAAGCCATTTGTTCGTCAGGTTATTCGTTCTGATAATCCGGATGTTGTATATGGACGAGATTTTGAGGATGAAGATATCCAAATCAGCCATATAGAGGGTGAAATGGGCGAGGTTGTAATCAAAGGCCAAATTCTAAATGTTGATACAAGGGAACTTAGAAATGAAAAGACAATAATCATTTTTGACATAAGTGATTTCACTGATACAATAACTGTAAAGATGTTTGCTAGAAATGAACAGCTTTCAGAAATAATGGCCAGCATTCCAAAGGGTGGTTTTATTAAGCTCAAGGGTGTGACAATGGTTGATAAATACGACCATGAGCTGACAATTGCATCAGTTTCAGGAATAAAGAAAATTGGTGATTTTACATCTAAGCGTATGGACACAGCTGCGACAAAACGTGTTGAGCTTCACTGTCATACGAAGATGAGTGATATGGATGGTGTCTCAGATGCCAGCTCAATAATAAAAAGGGCAATGGCATGGGGACATAATGCAATAGCAATTACTGACCATGGAGCAGTACAGGGATTTACAGATGCATTGCACTGTCTGCAGAAGGCTGAGAATAAGTATAGATGGGAGCCCTTTGATTTTAAAGTAATATATGGTGTTGAGGCGTATCTTGTTGATGATTTAAAGGATATCGTAACTAACTCGAAAAACCAGTCACTTCAGGGAGAATATGTTGTATTTGATTTGGAAACAACAGGGTTTAGTCCACTGAACAATAACATAATTGAAATAGGAGCAGTGAAGGTAGTCAATGGAGAAATTATTGATAAATTCTCCACATTTGTTAACCCCAAAGAGCCAATACCATTTAGAATTGAAGAGCTTACAGGAATAAATGATTCAATGGTGGTAGATGCACCTACGATTGATAAAATACTTCCGGATTTTTTGGAATTCTCCAAAGGCTGTGTAATGGTAGCACATAATGCTGATTTTGATATGAGATTTATTATTCAGAACTGTGAAAGACTTGGAATAAATGAAGAATTTACATATCTTGACACGGTTGCATTGGCTAGAATTCTGATACCTACCATATCTAAATACAAGCTTGATAATGTGGCAAAAGCACTGGGGGTTTCCCTTGAAAATCACCATAGAGCTGTTGATGATGCGGGTTGTACAGCTGAGATATTTGTGAAATTTATCGAAATGCTTGAAGAAAGAGATATTAATCATCTTGACAATGTAAATGAGCTCGGAAAATCTTCTGAGCTGGCCATAAGAAAAATGCCGTCTCATCATGCCATCATTTTAGCTAAGAATGAAACAGGAAGAGTTAATTTGTACAGACTTATTTCTGATTCAAATATAAAATATTTTAACAGACAGCCAAAGATACCAAAAAGTGACTTCTTAGAACACAGAGAGGGATTAATTATTGGTTCAGCCTGCGAAGCAGGGGAATTGTATCAGGCTATTTTGGGCGGCCGAAGCGAAAAGGAAATTGCAAGGCTTGTTGACTTTTATGATTATCTGGAAATACAGCCTCTGGGGAACAATATGTTTATGCTCAAAAGCGATAAAGTCCATATAGATTCCATAGAAGAACTGCAGGATATAAATAAAAAGATAGTTAAGCTGGGCGAACAGTTCAACAAACCTGTAGTTGCCACCTGTGATGTACATTTTCTTGATCCTGAGGATGAGGTGTATCGAAGAATTATCATGGCAGGCAAAGGCTTTAAGGATGCGGATGATCAGGCACCATTAT
The DNA here is from genome assembly GCA_964492545.1 of uncultured Lachnospiraceae bacterium. Classification (GTDB taxonomy): domain Bacteria; phylum Bacillota; class Clostridia; order Lachnospirales; family Lachnospiraceae; genus RGIG1934. The sequence goes on along the minus strand of CAZBKO010000030.1, from coordinate 3,459 downwards.
TTCTAAGAACAACAGATGAGATGCTTGATGAATTTAGATATCTTGGAAGTGAGAAGGCTGAAGAAGTAGTTATTACCAATACAAATAAAATAGCCGATATGGTTGAAAATATTTTTCCTGTAAGTCCAAAGAAATGTCCTCCTGTAATAGAAGATTCGGATACAACACTTCGTTCAATATGCTACAACAAGGCGCATGCAATGTATGGAGAAGATTTACCGGAAATTGTAACCGAGAGATTGGAAAGAGAGCTTAACTCGATTATAAGCAACGGATTTGCAGTTATGTATATTATTGCACAGAAGCTTGTATGGAAATCAAATGAAGATGGCTATCTCGTTGGTTCGAGAGGGTCTGTAGGTTCATCATTTGTCGCAACAATGGCGGGAATAACAGAAGTAAATCCATTAAGACCACATTATTACTGTGAAAAATGTCATTATAGCGATTTTGATTCAGATAAGGTTAAACCTTATGCCGGAGGTTCGGGATGTGATATGCCGGATATGCTCTGTCCAAATTGCGGAGAAAAACTCATAAAAGCAGGCTTTGATATTCCATTTGAAACATTTCTTGGGTTCAAGGGTAATAAAGAGCCGGATATAGATCTTAACTTCTCAGGTGAATATCAGAGTAAAGCCCATGATTATACAGAGGTTATTTTTGGAAAAGGTCAGACCTTCAGAGCAGGAACCATAGGTACGCTTGCTGAGAAGACTGCGTATGGCTATGTTAAGAATTATTTTGAGGAGAGAGGACAGAGTAAACGTCATAGTGAGATAAATAGAATAACTCAGGGCTGTGTTGGAGTAAGAAGAACAACCGGCCAGCATCCGGGTGGAATTATTGTTCTTCCTCATGGATATGATATTAATATGTTTACGCCTGTGCAGCACCCTGCAAATGATATGACAACAAAGACGGTCACTACACATTTTGATTACCATTCAATTGACCATAATCTGCTAAAGCTTGACATTCTTGGACATGATGATCCTACGATGATAAGAATGCTTGAGGATTTAACAGGTCTTGATGCACTGACAATTCCTCTTGATAATAAGGATGTTATGTCATTATTTGATAATACTTCAGCACTTGGAATTAAGCCGGAGGACATAGGCGGATGTAAGCTTGGTTCCCTTGGAATACCTGAATTTGGAACAGATTTCGTTATACAGATGCTTATAGATACAAAGCCAAAGACATTTTCAGATTTAATTCGAATTTCCGGATTATCCCATGGTACTGACGTTTGGCTTGGAAATGCACAAACTCTTATTGAAGAGGGAAAAGCAACTATTTCTACTGCAATATGTACGAGAGATGATATTATGACGTATCTAATAGGAATGGGAATGGAGTCAGAACTTTCATTTACAATAATGGAATCGGTGCGTAAAGGTAAAGGTCTGAAGGATGAATGGATAACTGCAATGACACAGGCTGGTGTACCGGATTGGTACATATGGTCGTGTAAAAAGATTAAGTATATGTTCCCTAAGGCCCATGCTGCCGCATACGTTATGATGGCATTTAGAATAGCTTATTATAAGGTTTATTACCCTCTTGCATATTATGCCGCATATTTTAGTATTAGAGCATCTGCATTCAGCTATGAATTAATGTGTCAGGGAAGGGATAAACTGGAATTTTTCATGAGTGATTATAAGAAACGAAATGAGCAGAAGCTGTTGTCTAAGAAAGAAGAAGACACACTTAAGGATATGAAAATTGTTCAGGAGATGTATGCACGTGGATTTGAATTTGAAAAAATAGATTTGTTTAAGGTGGATGCACATCGTTTTCAGATTGTAAATGGAAAACTTATGCCATCCTTGAGCAGTATAGATGGAATGGGCGAGAAGGCGGCTGATGGTGTTGCCGAAGCTGCAAAGGATGGACCATTTCTTTCAAAGGATGATTTCAGACAGAGAACAAAGGTAAGTAAAACACTTATTGACTTGATGGATGAACTGGGAATTTTAGGAGATCTTCCGGAAACTAACCAGTTATCATTGTTTGATTTCTCATAGGCAGGTGACATTATGGATTTTGAAGCAGCAAGAAATAAAGTTATAGAATCTACTAAAGAAGAAAGAAACAAACAGAATGGATGGGGAATAGGCACACTTTCGGAAAAATCTGTACATGCGGTGTTGAAAAGATTTTATGAACCTAATGAGGATTATCATGAGATTCCAATAAATGGTATGGTAGCTGATATTTACAGAGATGGAAATATTATTGAAATACAGACAGCGAATTTTAATAAAATGCGTGCAAAGCTTGACAGATTTCTTCCTGAGTATAAGGTAACAATTGTATATCCTATTCCGTATATCAAGAATCTGATTTGGATTGACGAGGAGACAGGAGCGTGCACATCAAAACGAAAATCTCCTAAAAAAGGCAGCTTTTGTGATTCGTTTTATGAACTCTACAAAATAAAGACATATTTGACAGATAAAAATATATCATTTAGATTTGTGCTGCTGGATATTGACGAGTATAGACTGTTAAACGGCTGGAGCAAGGATAAAAAACGTGGTTCACAAAGATTTGACAGAATACCTACTAATATTGAGGGTATATTATCAATTGACAGAGTTGAGGATTATATTCAGCTTCTTCCTATTGATTTGCCGGACAAATTCACAACAATGGATTACCATAAGATTGCACATATTTCAGAAGATAGTGCAAGGATAGGGATTCACATACTGAATTATATAGGTGTTATCAGAAAAATAGGAAAAAGTGGCAGAAGAATACTATATGAAATAAACGAATAAAAAATAAAAGCGAAATAATATAGAAAATTATTTCGCTTTTTGACATTGTGGAATTAGTCTGCTGATACACAAATATATAGGCTGAATCTCTCTTCACCATCACATATCATAGGAATCTTAAGTGCCTGAATATCAGAGGTAAGCTTAATCTGTGCACCCATAACTGCCATAGGAGGAGTAATATCAATATGTGTATTCAAAGTAGAAAAAATAGTAGCAGTATTACCCATTATCATATTGCCGAGCTCGCTTAAAGCTGAAGTAGCCATGTCATCTAATTCGGCTACAGGCATTCCCATCATCATCTTACTGGCAATGAACTTAGCATCCTCAACGCTCATTACAATGAGAACCTGTCCCTTTAATTCGCCTGTGACACCTACCTGAATAACAAATGTTGCATCGTGAAAATCAAGTGGAGCTACACCGGGCTTTCCAATAGATGGCTTTATCTGAGTTACGCTTTCAAAAATAGAAATACTTGATTGTAAAAATGGGTTAATATGGTTAACGTCCAAACCTGGTCTCAATATAATTCACCTCATAATTTAACATAATATACAATATATTGTCCTTTATTATAGACATTTTGTCAAGGTGTTTTTGCTTCTTGAGTTTCCGCAGTTTTATCCACAACTGCGGATTTTATCAGTTTTACAATAAA
>CAZBKO010000029.1:0-23243 GCA_964492545.1 uncultured Lachnospiraceae bacterium | reverse complement strand
CCTTCTTCCCTTATTTTTTTACTAATCTTGCCAATAATAATTATACTCTAACAAACGCACCAATTCTTTCATACCTTTGAGATTGTTCAATTAATGGTCCATATGACAACTTACCTACCTTTTCCGAGCCATACTCTCTTACAAACAAATCAAACATATCAATTATTTTCTCTCTGCCAACCATTGCCTGCAAATCCCATAATAATTGAGTGTTTCTGCTTGTAAATAATATCTTAACATCATCATTTTTATGCTCTTCAATAAACGAAATATCATGAATTTTATTATTTATTTTCGATAATTTATTGTCAACAATTCCCACTTCTTCTATTCCATATCGTACATTCAGTATATTTTTGGCATACACACCGTCTTCTCCCAATGGATAAATAATTATTCTATCATTTCCACTGCTAATTGCCTCATCTATTTTCTTGCATAATTTTGAATAACTTATCATTATCATATTGTCACCTTCATATTCTTACTATATTTTATTAATGTTTATATAAACTGCCATATCATATCTCATCATGGATATATCTTTAAATGTACTAATAAAATCATTTGCAGTCTTACCTTCTACGAAACCTTCTATTATTTTTCCATAATTAACACCTGCTTCAAAGGTCAGTGGAACTCCTCCACCAAATCGTGGATTAATCTCAATAAATATCACTTCATTATTATCTGTCAAAAAGCATTGCACCGTTATTGGTCCAACTACCTTTCCATATTTGTTAAGTTTCACTATCAAGTTCTTCGTTGCATTAATTATTGATTCATTATGCTCCGTTCTTGACTTAGCAACCTCGCCTGAGCGAACTTCCTCTCGAATTCTCGGAACGACTGACGCAATACCACCATCAAAATCGCATAACACATCTATAGTGTATTCAACGCCTGTTATCTTCTCTTGAACTATAACTTCGCCTTTGCTCAATACCTTTGCTGCATTTAATTCTTCATCTGTATCTACAATATATATTCCCTGGCTTCCCATGCCATCTACAGGTTTAATCACTGCCGGTGCATGTGTTGTCAATTTCGGTGACATTATTTGTTCATCTTTGAAAAACTTCTGTGTGCTGTACTTGTCATTGCAAATCTTGATTACCTCTGTATCAGATAGTAAAATCCGTGTTCCTATATCATAAAATCTGTCTCTAAATGAACACAGCTTGTCAAATTCTCTCTCATAAAGTGGAATAATTAGCTGTACATCATTACCCCCACATATATCAAGAAGTCTTTCAATGTAATTGTCTTCGTCACATCTTGGTACTAAATAGAACCTGTCCACAAATTGTTGTGCAGCATTGTGTTCTGACGCATCAACTCCAATTACTGTAAATGTATTTTTTAAATGTTCAATAAGCTGTACACGACGGCCTATTGAGGTGATTAATATGTTCATGATAGAACTCCTCTATTATATTTATAGTTAATTCTCATCCATCAACATTTGCACATTCTTCTGTGCTTCTGTTCTAAAGCTATCAACTTTACTATATGTAGCAGCGTGATCTGCACTCACGATTTTGTTTGCCTCTGCAACAATTCTATCTATATTTATAGGCAATGATTTCACATCAAAAAATTCATATGGGTAATCAACTAAATCATATAACCCGCGTGTTTTATGGCTGTCTGCTCCCCATAAAAGAATAGGTGTATGCGCCATCAATGAAATTATTGATGCATGCCATCTTCCCGATATGAATATTGATGCTCCTTTTAGAATCCAATATAATTCCTCATGAGAACAAGTATAAATATTTACATTAGGGATATTCTCCTCTTCAAACAATTCGTTAAGTGATGGATTTCCACCGCCAAAACCGTCAATAAATATAACTTGCTTATATTTTTTCTTTAATTCACATATTAAATTATAATAAAATTTTTTTACATCCCAAGTAACATTTGAAAAATTATTTTTTATAGCAGATGAATCTCCGACACATACATATTCTTGATTAGTATCTATTTGAGTTTTGATAAATTCTGGTATACACATATTATTATGTTCATAATTATGTGAAAACAGCGCATCCGGTACAATCTTAACTTCATTTATTCCTAATGATGCTAAGGTTGTTTTGGAATATCGTTCTCTCACACATATACCATCTAACTTTGAATACACATTCTTTATAATCTCTTCTGCATCCATGTTCGCAGGATCAACTGAATGATTTATAACATACGTCTTCTTACCAAACACTATTTTAGATAAATATTCTATAAATAATAGATATAGTCCTCCCATTCTGTATGCTCCAAATCTATCTGTACCATGGACAATATTACCTTCGCTATTAACAACAACCTCATCTGCCCACTCAATCATTTTACGCTCATAACTGCACAATTTCCCCTCTAACACTTTTTAGTAAATTCATCATACTCGCACCAGCGTAATGGTACAAAGTATCTCGAACGAAAATCCACATTTGTAATTGCTTTCACTGGTACTATATTTGCATTAGCATTAATTTTCTTTCTTTTAAAATGCTTTTCTATCTTTGAATTTATTGCTGCATCACTTGTCTCTTCCCATCCATCTATAGGAGTTTCTTTAAAGAAGCTACGAGAATCTATACATCTTAATTCAATATTGCTTGAAGTATTCAAAAGGTCTCTTAATGCTTCTGATGTTGCAACAGCACCGTAATTCATCGCTGTTCTTAAATCACCTATCCATAATATTTTCTTATTCATATATCTCCTTTACTGTTTTAAACGTATTAATTCATCTTTCAATTTTTTTAGTATTCTGCTTGCCATTATTCCATTTTTAGAAATAATTCTATTTAATATCTCATCTATTACAGCCTTCTTCTTTTCACCTATTGATATATGTATACAACAGCTTCTGGCAGTCAATCCTTCTGGCTCTGAATATTTTAGCTTTTTCCCCACTTCCAGCATATCTGGGAGAATTTTACCTCTTCTTATCAAAGTCTTTGCAGATTTGAAAAATTCATATGTTTCTCTTTGTTCTGTAATAGTAATATATTTTTCATTTGCCATATTAATAAATAATTCATTAAATAATTCATTAAAGACAATACATATTGAATTCCCATAACTGTTATCACTAAGGAAATATGCATCACCAACAGCTATATCAGAAAAGCTTCCAAAATGGTCATTACAAATCTTGCACCGCCAATTATAGTAATACTTTCCAAATAAACGAAAAGTTTTTCTATATGGTACCTTAACATCTCTTTTACCATGAAGTGTGATATTTCCCGGCCATCCATCACCTCTATATGTTGTGCCTACACATTCATTCTCTGGAAAACAATTATACATATATGATGTCCAATTTTTACTTGGCACATGATTACAAATTAATGCAATATAAATAAAATTTTTCCTGTATCTCTTATATACTCTTTTAAGTGACTGTATCTGACATGGCAATGCAACAATAGCATATCTATATTTTGATGGATTAATTTGCTTCATAAAATTACCATATTCAACAGGACAATATTTCGATGTCTTTGACTTAATAATCTGTTCCACGTCATTAGATACAACAGCACAGGGATTACCATTCTCATCGTTACCAACCGTGACACAATAATCAACTCTGCTGCTATCTATCAAATATCTAAGAATTTCGCTTACAATTCCACCTGATGATGCAGATTTTCTTAATTCTTCATTGTTACTATATCCATAAAACATCTTCTTCCCTGTAAAATCATAAATTAAATCATTCTTAAAGTAACTATTACCCGGGCAATTATTAACACAAGCATTGCAGCCAATACATCTATTCATATCCACTTTAGGTTTTAGAAAGCCATACTTATCATAGCTATATGATATAGCTTCTTTATGGCAAATGCCTATACAGATACCACAACTACAACATTTTTTTTCATAATAAACAATCTCGACAAATCTTCTTTTCATCTAATATTTCTCCGTTTCTAATATAAGCTGATCCAAAGAAATAATTTTGCATCTTACGTTATTATTATGTAATTGTACGCTTATTACATCATATTCCTGAATAGGCGTAACAATGATTGTGTCTAATTGATTAAGCATTTCTATATCATTAATTCCAATAACCATTACATTATTCTTCGTGTAGTATGTACCATCTACCATCGAATCGATTATGCATCTTATTTCAATATTTTTACTACTTTCAAGTTCTGAGAATAGTAATTCGCCCAAAGATCCCATTCCAAAAATTCCTATATTTACAATGTCATTACTATATAAATAATCTTCTAGACGTTTATTTGAAATTAAGTTTTTTATCCATTTCTTATTAGTATTATCTACCTTTCTTAATGATGTTATTAAACTATTATCTGCCTCTTTATTGTGTTTTGTATATATATATATATATACTGTATGTATAGTAAGTGCTATATTAATAAGCAGACTTGCAATCAATGCAATAATTACTACTATATTCATTTCATACCACCTTTTTACTTTATATACCTAAGTATTATTTCAGCTACTTCACGTATTGCTCCTTTTCCTCCTGAAACCTTAGTAACATAGTCTGCTACTTTCTTTACCTCTTCCATTCCATTAGGAACACTGCATCCAAACCCAACATTTAGAATAACTTCTTTATCTGCTATGTCATCACCTACATATGCAATATTTTCCATTTCAATACCATACTCTTCGCAAAGCAATCTTATCTGCTGCATTTTGTCAGTAATACCCATTTTTAGTATATCTAAGTTAAGTTTCTTTGCTCTGTTCTTAACCATATTAACATTCTCGCCTGTTATTATGCCACATATAATTCCTTTTTCTCTTAGCAATGCCAATCCTTTTCCGTCAAGTGTATTGAATTTTTTTAACTCATCTCCGTTTTCAGAATAATACATTCCACCATCTGTAAGGCACCCATCTGAGTCTGTAAGAAACATCTTGATTTTACTTAATTTATTTTTATCAAACTTGTTCTTATTTCGTGCAAGCATTAATTGTTCAATCATCAGCCAATCAAATGGTTCATCTATTTCAAAAAAACTTTCTTCGCACATCTCTACAGCTTTAATTCTTCCTGATACACGATTTTTAGTTGATTTTAATCTTTCCTTTGAAGTAATATAAAATGCACCATTTTCAACAATACAGCCAGAAAATTCCTGTCTTCTAGGTCTATTGTACACATCATAATTTATTGGAACTGCCTCATCATTTTCAGTTATATTCCAATAAAATCTCTTTTGAAGTACACCAGAAATAACACTATCACACTCTTCACTATCAATAAGACAAAATCCATTATCTAAATCCTCTGGTGTTAACAGAGGTGAAGTTGCTTGTATTAGGACAATATTGTCAAATTCATATTTTTGTGCAAATTCTAACATAGCACTCTCTGTAGATGCTGTATCACTAGCACTTTCTTTGCTTCTTCCAATTACCTCAACCTTTTGCAATTTAAAGCTATTAACTGTATCAGAAATAATTTCTGAATCTGTTGCAATATATACCTTATCAATATATTTGCACTCTGAAGCAGCTTTAGCCGTCCAATAAACCAAAGGTTTTCCTGCCAATGGCTTAATGTTTTTTAGTGGTATAGATTTACTTCCACCTCTAACAGGTATAAATGCAACATTCACGATTATTCCTCCACTCTAATGCTTTATATATTTCAATTTCTTTCTCTGAACCATTTCTATTGGCAATATTTCTTCTTTTTTAGTTCCTAGTGCCTCATATACATTATTTAGTCCATTAATCATTTTCTTTAGATCATCTGGTTCTAATGATGCTGAATGATCAGTACCTTTCCATGTTCTATCAATAGTATAATGACGTTCTATCATCTGTGCTCCAAGTGTATATGCTGCAACATCCACATCTGTTCCTAAGTGGTGACCTGAAAATCCTATTTTCTTTACTCGCTTCTGATAGCTTTGTATCATTCTTTCCAACTCAAGCAGGCAAACATCACTATATGGAACAGGATAACCTGATGTACAATTGAATAGAACTAAATCTTTATTTCTTCCTTTATTCTCAAATAATTCAATAATTTTTTCTTCTTCTTCATGTGTGGTCATACCAAATGATAATTGAATTTCTCCCTGGTAATTATCGCATAACCATTCGAGCATATCATAATGTGTGTTACATGCTGATGGTATCTTGATAAACTTAGGATTTAGAGACGCAATTTCCTTAGCTGATGTCATATCCCATACGGATGTAGAATATGTAATACCAACTTCTTCGCACCACTCTTTTAACTGTTGATGCTGTTCCTTTGTAAATTCAAGGAATTCTCTATGTGCACCATATGTATCTCCGTATGAATTAGCTGGATTTGGATGTGGTGCATTGTACTGTTCTTCTGTTAACAATTCTTTGGGGCATCTCTTTTGAAATTTTATAGCATCAGCATGACAATAATAAGCAGCAACATAAATTAATTCTTTTGCTATATTCATATCTCCTTTATGATTACATCCTGCTTCTGCAATTACATATGGTTTTAAATATCTGCTCATATCATTTTCCTCTTTTCTTTTATTTATTATTCAAATAATTCTTCAATAGAAATTGCTCGTACATTTCCTTCCATTCTACCAGTTATTTCTTGAATAATGATATCACTCTCATATATTGGTGTTACAATAATTATATCGGGTATAAATGACATTTGATTAACCATATTCAAAGGATAAACTTCTATATTTCCATTCAGATAATTACCATCGCTAACTATATAGCACAATCTTTCTACCTTTCCATATAACTGTCCCGTCACAATTCTACCAATACTACCGTTTCCATAAACTGCTATATTATTAGCATTCATTTTCTTCAGTTTACATAAAATATTATCTCCCTTTGTATCGCTAAGCATCCACTTACACATAAACTGATAGTATTTCTTTGTTCTAATTCCGTTTTGTATATCTTTGACTGCCTTGTCATAACTATATAAATCTTCTATATTGAATTTAATTATGACTTTGTCAATATATTCATTATCTTGCATTATAAATTGTCCAATTATTTTATTATCAACAAGTTTAATATGTCCACTAATTCTATCTACATCATTCCAAATAATAACATCCTTTTTGTTTGCATTAATAAAAATTTCAAGTTTAGAAATCCTTGTAAATAGATTTATATCTCCTAAAATTAATTCAAATCTATTCATCATGATTATATCTCTTAATTCAAAACAAACTGATGTATTTTTTTGTGCAAAATCAAAATAAGAAGTATACCTTTTATTATTTAATACTAATTCACTTTTTGAAACTGTATTTTTTACCATTCTACTAATATCTTTATCCTCATATTTGAAATTGCAACGTATTTTATGATTTACATCTTGATATTTCATTAATACATCTTCAAAATCATCGAATGATTTAGCAATATAATATTTAGTTTCAGGAAAAATTTCTTTGAATTTCTGTGCATTATTATATTTCTTTTCATACACGCAGTAATCATAGAACTCTGTTTTAAACATTTCAATAAAAGATATAACCTCTATATCATTGTCTAGGCCTTCACATAATAACAGTGAATTAAATATTGCTGTTGAATCAATTGACATTAAGACCAATGGTGTACGTTTGTCATTAATCAATATATTTAATAAAATAAGTTCCCATGGAATATTACTCATATCCATTGTTTTAACATCTTTATATTTATACCTATAACGTCCATACTCCTTTGATTCATGTGGATGCAGCTTAACACAAAAGTCTGACTCACTAAAAATATTTAACAAATTTTGTAAGAACTCTCTTTCATGATCAATCTTGATGAAATTGCCTTCACTAAAATATACATCAAAATATATATATTTACTAATCATATTACTATGTCTATATCCAAACAAATCGTTTAACGCACTTATATACTCATTAGCATGTTTGCTGTTAGTTATTTGTGATATATCAATTTTAGTCACCGGAACATCTAATGACCCATCAAACATTTTAGGCTCATATACCGCTACCTCATCAACCCTATCAAATAGTCTTATTAACTCACCTTCTTCAATATATGTAAGCCTACCATTATCAATACTTTGCTTTGTATGCGCTATTGGTTGATATGTTAACGTACCTTCCTCAGTCAATATTATTTTAACATTGCTGTCCAGTAAATTGATAAATTGAATTACATATGGATTTAAAATAAAAAAATGGTATATATCTATAGCGTATCTATCAATAATGTATTGTATATCTGTTTTAGATTTATCTAATCCATTTTCTTCAAGAATCAATACATTACTAAATATACTGTTATTCTTCTTTAATATTTCATAAAATTTAAATATGTCTCTACTTGTTGGAACTAATAAAATAGTAGTGTCACTACTGTACCACAGTTTACTTATGACTGCAGCATTAAAAGCTGTATATGCCGTTGTACAATGAAACAAAATATTTCTACTCATATTGTATTTATCTATGCCCTTCCGTAATTATCTTCAAATCTGACAATATCATCCTCTCCGAAATAATCACCAATTTGTACTTCCATTATTATAAGATTTTCCGTTAATGAATTATTTTTCATTCTATGCTTACATCCCTTGGGTATAAACAAATAATCTCCACCATTAACATTTTTAACAGAATCTCCTATAGTTACTTCTCCACTACCATGAACAACAACCCAATGTTCTTCTCTATGATGATGTAATTGAAGGCTTAGTGATTCATCTGGAAATATACTAATAACCTTTGACTGAAAAAAGTTATTGAGAACTGTTGTTTTATAGAATCCCCAAGGACGTTCGTATATTTCATAATCTATAAGTGATTCGTCAATATCTTGATATTGAAAATCATAATTTATTTGTTCGTCCTGTAAAAGTAAGCAATGCATTTGCTTTTTTGTAACTATATTCACTAATTCTTGATTTTCGTTTAATATTGGCAAAAACTCAACAGATTGATTTTTAAAATAATTTATCACATTTTCAAAGAAATTGGTCTTTTGTACATATTTGAATTCTCTTTGGCAGTTTTCATATATGTTATCTTCAATTCTTTTTCCATCTATAAATGCTCTTCGTAAATCACCATCAGTTATTGTTCCAACCACCTTTTTCCCATCTACAACAATCAGAAAGCCTTTTTTATTATTATCTATTTTCTTTAAAGCGGTTAAATTAGACTCTGATTTATCTATTATATAATTTGACAACTCCATATTCTAACCTCCGATCACTTTTTGATTATGTAAGATGGCTTAGTGTGCGAAAAGCTAAATTTGTTAATTACATAATTTTTATCTTCAAAAAATTCATCAATTGCAATAGTTTCTCCTTCTACAGTTGCATAATCATCAAATACTACAACACCACCTTTTACAACTCTATCAAACAATTTTTCCAAACCATATTTAGCTGGCTCATAAACATCTGTATCAATGTGCAATAAGGAAATCCTTGTATGTGGATTGTCTTTTAAATACTGATCTACTGTATCCAAAATATTTCCTTTTACTAATTGCACATTTCCAATATTTTTTTCTTTCAGACTACGTTCTATATCTTTCTCAGTTAAAAATTCATTAGTAAAGCTATCATTCCACTTACTAACAAATTCTTCATCACTTTCAACTGTATTGGTTTTAGGAAATTCCCCAAATACATCAAATCCTACTATTTTTCGAGATTTCTCATTTTCTAATAATTCTCTGAATGTGCAAAACTGTATTAAAGATCCACCTTTGAATACACCTAATTCTAACACATCGCCAGGTAATCCAATTATTTTTTTGTAAAATTCATAATGAGCTAGTATATTACCCAATCTATAAGGTTCCGATGTTAAATAAAATCCATTCTCATAATCAAATTTTTTGTCCTCGTCATATTTTCCAATCATCTAAAATACCTCCTATTTATTAATTGTATTTACTTAGCAAATACTCATACGTTGATTTCGGAACCAATCTTTCTATTTTCGCAAAATCTTTTTCATCCAAGCATTTTCTTACCGTAGTAGCACTTACCACTTGATCGCCTGCTTTTATTCTTGGAATTTCTATAAATTCAATCCCATACATCGGTAGAATATCTCTCATGTTCATATTATACTGACGTGTGATTGGATCATTTGGTTCCTCACCGGCAAATCTCTTTGTTATATTTAATTCCTTGGAGATATATCCTCCAAATATATCTAAATCTTTAGATGAATCTATCGCAATATCCTTATTTGTTTCCTTTAAAAAATATTCAGGAAATGTCATACTTGATATCATAAACTGTCCACTTGGAAGAACACATACATTGTCAATATCCTTTGTGCTCTCTCTAACTAGTTCTATTCTATCCTTAAACGGAAATTGTGATTTATCCTCTTCTACAACAAATATGTATAAATAATCCACTTGTTCGACCGCTGTTTCAATTAAATATCTATGACCATTTGTAAATGGATTACAATTCATAACAATCGCTCCAATACACTTGTCCTCAAAATCATCTATTCTATTCGTTGTAAGATTGTCTAAAAATTTCTTTATCTCACTTATCCATTGTTTAGATTTCGATTCTATCTTAAAAGAATTATTATGGATATGTGCTTCATGTACTAATTCAATTTTACCAAAAACATAATTCGAAATCACTTCGTTTCCAAGATAAGTCGTATGTGGAATAGAATCCATAAACATCGTTGTTCTATTTTCTATTTCATTAAATGCTTCTGATAAACTGTAATATCCTAATTTTTCACATTTAACTTCATTATAGCATCGTCTAGGCAGATACATGTATATAAGAATATCTCCTGCGCAAAAAACGGTTTCCTTAATCTGCGTTAAAATATTAGCATCATCAACCGCAGGTATTCCTGCATTTACCACACAATATTCATTCTTGTATTCTTTGTTAATAAGTCTTTGAATGTAGCTTGCTATGGTGTCTGAATCCTCCACAGCTCTTCCAAATACCTGACTTTTTCCAAACATAAATACTTTATTATGAAATTCACTGGGAACATCAGTTGTATATCTATAGCCATTAATAACATTGCAAGTATCTGATTTAAAATCCTTTGATATTGCTATGTCACCTTTTTTTATGATTGGAGTCGACTTAATGATCTTCTTAATTTCATCCACGCTCTTATATTTGGGAAAAACATTCACATAACGTTGCTCATCACTTCGAATCGCTTTCATTCGTAACGTTTCCGTTTTATTATCAAGAAACCACTGTTCATCATCTGTTAAATTAGTTATTTCAGTCAATATCGGTGATTGAAATCTATACACTTTCACACCTCTAGACTCCAGTTCTGAAAATATCTGATTCAATTCATTTCTAATATCTGAATTATGATTAAGGAGACAATTTCTGCAAATCTTACATCTTTCAAGAATATATGATAATAATACCACATTAATTTCAATTTCATCATCAATTTTATCAACTGATACATACACCTGATTATCAGCTTGTATTTCGGCTATCTCCTTAATCCTACTATATATTTTCACTATATATCCCTTCTTAGTAAAAATATTACGCAGTATTTCCGTATACCTATTATCTGCTAATAACTGTATTTCTGTGTATATTGAACCTGCAAAATAATTGCCTATTAGTTCACTGTTATATTCAATTTGTTCGTATAATTCTTTATCACTTATCATATCAACTATCCTACTAAATTTTATCTTATTCCTTTATTCTGTATGTATTAACAAAATGCTTTGGAGTTCTTTTCTCCATTGGTGGAAGTTTCATATAATCTCCATATGCGCTTGCTAATACTTTTTCTGCCATTATTGGTACACGAAATTTCATACCTTCAAATTTCTGTAGTCTGTAGTCCTCATATGCCTCTTTAGAAGCTATTGAATGATTGAATCTCATACAGCTTACGCATCCTATATACTCCGATTCATCATATGGATACATGTTCATCAATTTCTGCACTTCTTCCCATATCTCTTTATGTTCTTCAATTGAGTATTCTTCAGATGCCATTCTATTTCTTACAATTCTTTGCCATCTGTCTGACATACTAAATAATTGACTCTCATAATTCTCTCTTTCAATCTCATCATATGGATACCCATTCAAAGGAAACACATCGACGCATATACCCTGCGTTGTATATATCGGATAATTAAACACTCCTGTTACAGTATTTACATTAACAACCCGAGCAATTTGAGAATTACATACATTTTCATATGCATCATCTCCATACATCGAAACTATCTGATATGTTTCATGCTTAAATTCATTACAGAATCTGATATAATCAGGCATTGGCATTGAAATATCTACATCATCATCCCACGGTATGAATCCACCATGTCTTATAGCACCTAACAATGTTCCATCTGATAAAAAGTACCTGATATTATTGTTTTCACAATACTCAGCGATCACTTTTAACATTTCAAATGCTTCTTTTTGTATATCACGTAACTCCATACTTTCATATGTATGTCCTGTTTCCAGTTGCATATTATCATTAACGTCAATATAGAAGCTCTTTAGTCTGTATATATTATCATCAGAATATCCCATACTAATAATCTGTTTTCTCATTGATTCATATGCACCTGATGCAATAATAATTATAGTATCTTCTCTATAATTTTCTAAAGCATCCTCCGGACTAATAATCTGATTATTATGATAACTTAGTCCGTGCTTGCCTTGACTGTTATCTACTATTGCAGATATACAAATATCATGATTCTCAAAATATTTTATCTCGATTTCAGCCGGAGTGTTAAATCCAAATAGTACAATGTATTTTTTTCTCCACTCATCAACACTATACAATTTGTCAAGTTCATCATATGTATCCTGTATGTAATTTCTATATTTTATGTTCAAATTAATCATCCTTTTTTACTAATTTGCATGTATGAAGAAAATGGATTTGATATCTCTTATTTTCCGGAGGTAACACATTATAATCTCCATATGCCTGTGTTAATATATATTCTGGATTTGATGGCACAGAAAACATCGAATCCTCGAACTGCATTTTTTTTGATTCGCCATACATTTTCTTTGGCGCAATGGAATAATTAAAATAACTAGGTGAAACACCACCCACATATGTCGATTTATTATAATCATACTTTTGCATTAATTTTAGCATCTTTTCCCATGTTTTTTTATGTTCTTCTTTAGAATATGTAGGTAATCCCATCGAATGTCTAAGTTTCTTCCAATCATATGCCAATACTCTTAATTCGTTTTCATAAGCATCTCTTTCTTCTTGTGTATCCGGATACCCATTCAGTGGGAATACATCTATGCATATCCCCTGTCTTGAATATATTGGAAAATATGGTCTTTCAGTGATAACATTTTTGCACATGATTCTTGTTATCGCTGAATTACATTTAATATCATATGCATCATCGCGCATCATTGTATTAATCTCATATTCATCAGTACTATGAAATTCTTTACAGAATCTTACATAATCGTTCCATGGCATTGCTATATCCACATCATCATCCCATGGTATAAATCCCTTATGTCTAACAGCTCCTAGTAATGTTCCATCTGACAGAAAATACTTTATGTCTCTCTCGTTACAAAATTTATCAACAACTTTTAATATTTTAAGACACTCTTGCTGAACATCTTTTAAATCATATTCAATAGCATCATACTCGTCTGGAAGTGGGAATCTTTCTATAGTCGTTGGATCATAAAAGAAATTCTTTAAATTATAGATATTCTCCGGCTTTCCACCTAGTTCAACAATCTGTTTTTCCATAGCATTATGCGCACCAGATGCGATAATTATTATTGTTTGACCATCAATATCTGCAAGTGCTTCACTTGGAAACATTACTGTACACTTTTTATAAATGCTTCCATGCTTTTTCTTGTTATTATCAACTATTGCATCAACCTTTATATCATTTTCCTCAAAAAAATCATATTCTATTTCTGTTGGTGGGTTCATTCCAAATAAAATAATTCTTTTTTTCTTCCATTCCTCTATTGTGTATAATTCTCTAAGTTCATCATACACCATCGGAATGTAGTTTCTATACAATACTTCCATGTCCATCTTCCCTTCATAAAACTATATCTTATTTATATCAGTTCCACTATAAAATTTTTCTATTACACCTGAAATACATTCTGATACTTTTTGTTCTATATATCTGTTTGCTCTGCCACTTTCAATTGACCTTACAAATGCGACAATTTCATATCTAATTCCTTCTCCGTCAAGTTGATAAAAATACCTTTTGTTTTCTTCAGCATTTTCATAACGAACTTCGAAATAATCAGTTTTCCACCATGGTGCTGGTACGTATATATATCCTTCTGTTCCGGAAATTATAAGTTCACCCTCCGACTTAACTCCTTTTCCAACCTTAATGCTGGCAACTGCATCACTATATATAAAATCTATTTTTGTAAACTTATCATAAAATGATTCATCAACGCATGACACAATGTTTTCTTTCTTGTAATCTGTTCCTTTTATCTGAAATATCGGGAGCATAGCTGTTGGTCCCCAACTGCAAATACTATTCCAATTCCAACTAGCACTCTCTTCTGTCGATGCATCAACATCTCTTAAACTTGTGCATGTTGCATCTATAGATACAATACTTCCAATTACACCACTTTTTACTAACAATAACAGTCTTGAATATGCTGTCGAATATGCTGTCTTAATTGCCTCAGACAATATACATTGTTTGTTTTCCGCCAATTCATATAATTCTATACATTCACCTGATGATAATGCCATTGGCGATTCACATAATACATGTTTTCCAGATAGCAATGCTTCCTTTATCTGCTGATAGTGCATTTTCGGATGAGATACAACATATACAGCATCTACATGCTGCAGCATTGTTCCATAATCATCAGTTATACATTCAATCTCGTCTGAATATTTTGATGCCAATTGCTTATTACGTGTACATATGGCATTAATTGAAGCTCCGTTAACATAAGTACTTTCGTTTACAAACTTGTGTATTACGTCAAGTTCACCTACTACACCAATCTTAATCTCTCTTTGCTTCTTTCTAATATCGCTGCTTGATACACCTTCTGTTCTGTCAAGATATACTACCTTGCAATATTCATTCAGATAGTCAAATTTACCGGTCCAGTCCGATCCAACTGTAAAAATATCTATATCATATCTTTTTATGTCATCAATTTTCTGTCCCTGATATTCCTCAATTATTATCTCATCAGCAAGCCCTGTTGACTTCACAGCTTCAATTCTTTCCAGTAGAGATTGTTGGACATTTATTTTGCCTCGCGCCTTATCATAATCATCCGATGTAATTCCTACAATCAGATAATCTCCAAGGGCCTTAGCTCTCTCCAATAATTTTATATGTCCATAATGAAGTACATCATATGTACCATATGTAATTACCTTTTTCATCTATATCACATCCACTTCAACGAATGACTGTAAGAATATTTTCATTGCATCTATCGAACCAACTGATACCCTTAAATAATCTTTTAACAATTCATTATTATATGCATGAACAAGTATCTTTTTATTATTTTCTAATTCTTGTGCTACTGTATGAGCATTTCTTTTTGTTTTTATAAATATATAGTTACCTTTACAATCGCGAGTTTCATATCCAAGTCTATTAAGTTCATTTAAAATATATTTCTTTCCCTTTGTTTCAATATCAATTAAGGTATTAACAATTTCAGGATTATCAAGAATTCTTTCTCCAAATAGTAATGCTATTGAATTTACATCAAATGTTAACTTTGATTTTCTAACATAATTAATTATGTTAGGATTACTAATGATAACGCCTAGTCTGCATGCTGCAATTGAAAATAATTTTGAAAATGTTCTAAGCACAATTACATTTTCTTTATTCAAAGCATAGTTAATGAATGTATTTTTATAAAAATAATGGTATGCTTCATCAATAATAACAATAGCTCCAACTTCTTCTGCTCTATTGATAATCTCTTCCAGTTCGTCTTCTGTGTAGACATTTCCTACTGGGTTGTTGGGATTCAATAATACAATAATTCTTGTATCATCATCTATAGCCTGTACTATTTTATGTGTATCCATAGTCATATCATTTTCATATGCAACCGGAACATGTACAAGTCCTAATAACGAGCAATTTACCCAATACATTTCAAAAGATGGAGAAACCGTTACAACCTTCTTTCCTCTTTCTCCAAATGTCTCAAGTATATATCTGATAGCCATATCTGAGCCATTTGTTGGTAATACATTTTCAACATTAGCATTAATGAACTGTGCATATTTTCCAATAAATCTATCAGGTTCAGGATAAATAGAAAGAAACTCCGGTGTGATTTCTGACAATACTGAATTAACAAACTCCTGTGGCAGTCCTTCCGGGTTTTCATTCATATCATATCGGTAATAATCATATCTTCCCTGTCTAGGAAAAACTCTTTCAGTATTCTTTATATTCTCATTTACATAATATTTCATAGTATTCTCCATTCCTGAACATCTTTTTGCGACGGTGGCGAAGGGAAATTCGCGCAGGCTATTTCGCTTCTGCCATAAATACTATTTGTGATGCTCCTTCACAAATAGTTGTGCGAAAAATCAGGTTATCAGACTTATTTTTCACACTATTCTCCATTCCTGACTCATTTTTGATGCTATCATCTATATTTTACTAGTGCTCGTAATTGTAAAATTCTATTAATTCTTTCTTATCAGATATTCCATTTACCATCGGGATTCCAGTATTAATTGCCTCTTTTGTAAATTCACCATTTTCATCAAAATATATTATTCCCGTCATATCATAATAGAATCTTAAAATTTCATCTATTATTGGAGTATCAACATGCGTCATCAATGCAAACGCTTTAATTATACATATTCCATATGGAAAATCTTCCACAAACATTCTAGATGAAAAATCCGGAATAAATCCATTTTCAGTCTTAATCATTGGTGCCTTTACACACTTAAATGCTTCGATGCTCTGCAGTTTCTTAGTCATCTTCTCCTTCGTGTCCGATTCATAATATATCTTCAATGACACAACTTCATCTAAATTAAATGGGGTCAATTCATAACATATTTTCTGAAGTTCTTCATCATACTTTATAAGCATTTCAGATGCTGTATCATTCCACTCTTTGTAAAAGCTATACTCCCTGTCATAATATATGCCATTCTCGTATTTTGCAAATAAATTATATAAACCCGTAAGATGTAACAACGGATTAGACGGAACCAATGTAACTGCTAAATACTCTTTAAGTGCTATTGTTGGGATATCGAATAACTTATTCACTAATTCTTTTGCTGTCTTTGTATTCGATTTTGGAATTGAAGCAACGTATAAGTTCTGTTTCTTTGATAATATACAAGCCTCTGTATTTATAGGTCCTGCCTTGCTCCTTGCAACATAAGGAACTCTTTGTAATCCAACAATATTGACGCCTTGTTCCATCAGTTTCTTGCATGAATACTCTATACCACCATAACCTGGTACAAAAATAATGGTATCCACATTTAACAAATATTGTATGTTATCTTCTATAAACTTTTTTCTTAAAAAAGCCGGATATGTACATAAAACAACTGCACCAAAAGAAAAAGCTTTTTCTTTTGATGCCGTTACAGTATACTTATTGGTTTCATATTCAGTGTTTGCTTCAACATCAATAAGTTTAATTGATTTCGATACAACTTTTGATGTATATAGAATAATATTGTTATTTCCTTTGATTGACAAATAAGCTGCAATTGCCAATCCCATATTTCCTGCTCCTACTACTGTTATGTTCATATCCAATATCCTCTCAATTACTTTCTGCACAGCCCTTTCAGTTTCAACAATGTATAAGGTATAAAGAACACTGCAATCACAGCAGCAGCCAGCGCAGAAACAGCTTTGCATAAAGCTCCTTTTAAAAACATACCATTAAGTTTAGCTTTACTCAAATTAGTAATATCAGATACAACGTTGCACATGCAATACCTATCTGCTTTAATGCTAAGTCCATACTTAAGTACATTTAAAAATCCAACTCCTGTAATATTTGTAACCGGTATAATTACAGTATCAAAATGCTTATTACTTAATGACTTAACCTTATTTTTCTTATCAAATGATCCTGTATACTCATACACATATATTTCTGATATTTCACTATACTTCTTAGCCAATTCAACGCCATGTTCGTGGGTTAAAAGACTTATCTTATAATCCGGAAATTGTTTAATTATATCTGGTAGGTTCAAATCAAGCTGTTGAAAGCTAACAGAACGTATTATTAGTAATTCTTTCACGCTATCCCTCTTTTCCGAGCAATCTTGTTGCGAAGTGAAATTCGCGCAGGCGATTTCTCTTCTGCCATAAAGACTATTTGTGATGCTCCTTCACACTAGCCTCATCTAACGAAAGAAAGTGAACCCTGTGTCCAATGGTATCCTTAGCTTATCTGCTATTTCCCTCGACACAGGTTTTCTCTTGCCACGAATCTTTTTCATGTGGAAAAAAGCCCCAAACATAGCTTTCAAATATACAAGTGAATACTGTTCTATTGAAGAATATATTGACTTATACATTAAATACATAGTTTTCTTCAAAGCTATACCTGTTGGATAGTTCTTCCATACCATAAAAAATGCATTTCTAGTGTAATAATATGCAGCCCTCGAAGATTCTCTGTTCTTAGGTGAATACTTGTGATAAGATATAACATCCGAGTAAAACACAACCTTGTATCCATTATCCCATACCCTAAATGCTGTATCAGCTTCATTCCAATATAAGAAAAACTCCTCTGGATAAAAGCCTATATTTTCAAACAGTTCTCTTCTAATTCCGGCTCCGGCACCATTGAAACCCATATGATAATCTTTTCCTACTGCTTCTGTGACTGTATTGTCATCATTAAGAGTTATATCCGATGTTACCTCGTCATATTTGTAGTAATTTCTTACATCAAAAGCCACAACTCCCAATGCCTTATCAGATTGAAACTTCTTAACCATTCTCTCAACAGCCTTTGGATGTGGAAATGAATCATCATCAAGAATTACTATGTATTCGCCTTTAGCATTCTTAAAGCCCACGTTATATGCTTCAATTCCAATATTCTTAAACATCTTAATTACTTTTACATTGGGAAATAACCTTTCAATTTCTTCACTGGTTCCATCTGTTGAATTGTTGTCAACAACAATAACCTCTAGTGGTGAATAGTCAATCTTACTTATTCCCTCAAGACTTTCAAGTATATCTTTCTTTCTGTTCCAGCATAATGTAACAATACTAACCAATGGTTTATCCATACATTCACCTACATGTCCTTAAGTGCTTCTCTCAACTGTTCCACATTTAACCATTCTGAATTAGTTCCAGAATTATACTCAAATCCATCTTCAACTAACTTTCCTCCAGGTAAAATATCCTTCGGATTCTTCCAGTCAAAGTTAGGATATATTATATAATGCTTATCATATTCATATGTAAGTCTTGAATCATCTCTTGTAACCATAACCTCATGGAGCTTCTCGCCCTCACGAATACCTATCTCATTAAGTGTAGCATCAGGACACATTGCCAGTGCAAGATCTCCAATCTTAAATGAAGGAATCTTAGATATATAAGTCTCTCCACCTCTTGATTCACTAAGTGCCTTGAATACTAACTCAACGCCTTCCTTAAGTGTTATCCAGAATCTTGTCATTCTCATATCTGTAACACCTAATTCTTTGCCGCCCTTGTCTAATATATTCTGCCAAATTGGAATAACCGAGCCTCTGCTACCAGCAACATTTCCATATCTAACCACCGAAAATACAGTTCCGTTCTTACCACTGTATGCATTGGCTGCTATAAACAGCTTATCTGATACAAGCTTGGTTCCACCATATAGATTAATCGGATTGACAGCCTTATCTGTAGATAATGCCACTACCTTCTTAACGCCCTTGTCAAGAGCAGCATCTATAACATTCTGTGCACCGTGAATATTCGTCTTAATGGCCTCCATTGGATTGTACTCGCATGTTGGCACCTGTTTCATAGCTGCTGCATGAATTACATAATCTACACCCTCAAAAGCTCTATATAATCTATCCTTATCTCTTACATCGCCTATGAAGAATCTTACCTTGCTCATATCAACCTTATCAGCGTATTCTGACATCATAACGCTCTGTTTAAATTCATCTCTTGAATATATAATAACCTTCTTAGGGCTATAATTAGCAAATATCATTTCCAGAAATTTCTTCCCAAAAGACCCTGTACCACCTGTAATTAAAATAACCTTATCGTTAAGCATGTTGCATCCTCCTGTTGTTTACATATATTATTTATCGGCATCTGACTACAAACTATTTAGCAGTATAGGAATATCTTTCAAAAGGTCATCTATGGCCTTTTTGTATGAATTCATCATCTTAACACCTTTGTCTACAATTGCTTTAATTTCCTCTTTTTCATCCTTCTTGAAATCAAATACATCTCCAATAACCTCAAAATTATCTTTCGCATTGTAGGCAGCAATAAGATTGCTCAATGGCTCATTGTCAATAAGTGAATTTGCATTGGTTATCTTCTCAACGCTTCTTGCAAATTCTGATGTATTTGTCTTACCTTTTCTGTAGAGTTCTTCAAATCTATAATAATCTCTCACACCGTCATCGAGACGCTTCTTAAGTATGTTCAGCTTATCCGGAATTGTTTTGAATTCCTCATATACTTTTTCTCTTTTGTCGGGACTAAATGTTGGTGATGACCTGTCTATTATTTCTCTGCAATTAATACTATCATTACATTCCGTCTCAATAGCTTCTTTTAATGTCATAATAAGTGCGCCTTTTTTCTTAGCTCCACCCTCTGTTGCATCTATAACCTTTAGTTCCTTATGAATAGCTATCTGCTGCTCGAACCATTTAAGATATAACTCCATATTCTTCATGGTTGACACCATATTACCATCTATGCCTTCGACTTCAACTTCCTCAGCGCATTTTGTCATATATTTCTTGTCTACCCTTTCAGTGTATGCTGATGAAGCATGGCTCTGTTCACCTTTAAACGCAAGATCCTGTCCCACAAGAATTATTGTCTTAAATCCAAGATATTGTGCCAACGAGAATGCATTGTTAGCTACAGATCCACCTGACTCCAAACCATGAAGGGATATTCCTGAATACTTTCTGCATATATAACTGATATATTGTGATGAATCTCCAAAATAAAACCTTTTTGCCTCTTGAAGTTCGAGAACCTTGTGATTAGCGCTGTGGGATGCCACCATAGGCACATCCTTTATTTTATCATGTTTAAACAAAAATAATGGCTTATGTGGATCAACTATTATTGATATATCAGGCTGTATGCCTGCATTCAGTACTGGTTTAAGTGCTGTATCGACAACTATAATGAACGCCTTGCCCTCCGCTTCCTTAAGATCATGTACATTCTTATCAAGGGATGGTCCTGCCGAAACGATTATAGCCGGAACATTTGATATATCCTCTTTATCAAACTGTTTTTTCAGTTCGTTAATTGTATACTGTTCAACTATGTCTTTATAATTTCTAAGCATATTCCCCACAAACTGACCTGAGTACTTGATGTGGGTATTTCTGTCAAGCACAATCAGTTCCGCCGCTGATTTAACAGCATTAAACAATTCTATATATGTTTCCTGATATACCCTGTCATAATTAGGAAGTGAGTATATTTCTGTTATTCTCATATTTCCATAATCAAGAACATTTTTAAGAAAATCCAGATACACGCTGTCACTAAGTCCCTTAACAGACAGGCATACTCTAACGTCCCTAAGTATATCTGATATATCTATATTCTTCATAACAAGATTAAACATCTCTATGCTTGGTTCAAGAACAAGAACCATTACCTGCTTATCTATAACCTTAAGTAGCTCTCTTATATGCATTCCATTGCCCAGTCCCAAGAGTACAATAATTCCCTTTGGATTGTATCCCTTAAACTGTTCTGCCCAAACCTGTGCAGCTGTCAATGCATCATATCTGCTATTAACATAACTAATTCTGTTCTTGTGTTCAAAAGCTGCTATCTTTTCGTCAGATGCTGAGATATCTATATATGCTCTGCATTCTTCATTACTAAAATCTATATCTTTAGCCTGAATATACTTATCATATATCATGGCATATCTTTCTTCTATAACATCATAATTACTCTGCATATTTTACAACACCTTTCTCACTATATCTGTGCAAGTATTTCACTATACAGTTTCAACGAATCCATTATCTCATACTCTAATGCATCTGCCAACAATACATTATCTCTAAATTCAAATCCATCTGATGTGTTCTTAAGTTGTGCAACTACAACATCTGTAGGAATGTCAAGTCCTAACTGATTGATACTGGGAATTGCATTAATAAATGTGACCATAACTGCATTTAAGTCTATAATAATCTTTCCAAAAGCGTTATATGCCCTATCATCTCTATTCTGTCTTAAATGTTTCACAACCTCTGGTATTCTGCTTATTAAATTATTTACTTTTTCATCTATATTATCCATTTTACTATTTCCTCATATACTATTACTTATCAACGAAATTTAAATATTTCCATGTAAATAATAAAGCCGGCTAAAAAGCCGGCCCTATTATTGATAGTTCTTGTGGTTATTAACCTAACAGTGATAATACGCCCTGTGTTGACTGATTAGCCTGAGCAAGCATTGACTGTCCAGCCTGAGCAAGGATGTTGTTCTTGCTGTATTCAACCATTTCTTTAGCCATATCAACGTCACGGATACGAGACTCTGCTGAGCTTGTATTCTCTGAAGTTGTATCAAGGTTAGAAATTGTATGCTCTAATCTGTTCTGAAGAGCACCAAGTGCTGATCTCTGAGTAGAAACCTGGCTGATAGCCTGCTGAATTGCAGTCATAGTGTTTCCTGCATTAGTAAAGCTGTCTACCTTAAGGTTAGCTGATGTTAAGCCGATTCCCTTAGAGTTCATAGCAGTGATTGTGATAGAGATTGACTGGTTAGCAAGTGCACCGATCTGAAGGTTCTTTGCTGAGAATGATCCACTTAAAAGGTTCATTGTATTGAACTGTGTTGTAGATGCAATTCTGTCAAGTTCTGCTGATAATGCATTGATTTCCTTCTGGATAGCTGTTCTATCGCTTGAAGTATTAGTATCGTTAGCTGCCTGTGTAGCAAGTTCGTTCATTCTCTGAAGAATTGAA
>CAZBKO010000028.1:0-23329 GCA_964492545.1 uncultured Lachnospiraceae bacterium | reverse complement strand
TGTGGCTGTGCCATCTGCTGCTGTGGCTGTACCATCTGCTGCTGTGGCTGTACCATTCCTCCCATTGCGTTTCCAACCTGATTGACCATCTGCTGACCCATCATCATACCCATCTGCATTCCTGCCATGGTATTTGCCATATTTCCAGCTGTTGAGCCCATTCCACCGTTTCCACCTTTGCCCATTCTGTCAATCATAGACATCTGTGCGTACTTGTTCATATCGCCAACCATGCTCTGAGAAGCTGCCTTCTTCTGCATTGCCTGAACCTCTTCCGGATATGAGAAGCTTGAAATAGCGAAATCTGTAATAGCCATACCGATTTTGCAAATATCCATATCAAGGTCTTCTTTGATACCATTTGAAATATCATATGCATTTGCCTGAAGGTTAAACATATCCTTTCCTTCTCTTGCAATCCACTTCATAAGCAGCTGATCAAGTCTTCCAATTACACGTTCTTTGATATCATCAACTGTGTACTGTTTCTTAACGCCGGCTACCTTTTCAATTAATGTATCATAATCACTGATTTTGCAGTTAAATGTACCAAATGCTCTGATTGGCATACCACCTGGAAGTCCTGGTGCCGGAATGCTGATTGCATTCTTAGTTCCCCATTTTACTGTAAATTCCTTAGTATTAATGAATAACACTTCTGCTCTGATTCCACTGTTGAAACCAAACTTAAATCCTTTAAGAGTTGAAAGGAATGGAATAATCTGTGATTCCATATCAAAGCTTCCTTCATCCTTGAAGATACCTTCAACCTTGCCATTATACATAAAGATTGCATCCTGACCCTGACGAACAACAAGCTTACTGCCCTTCTTAATCTCGTCGTTGTTCCATTTCCAGAACATTATGTCGTCTCTGCTCTCCTGCCATTCTACTACATTTGAGAACTGATTACTAAAAAGTCCCATTTATAAATCCTCCTATACTTCATATTCATATACAATGTCTGCATCCAAGTCAAAGTCTGCATCCATATAAGTATTGCTTTCCTGTGTAACATTATAACCTGTATCGTTTGTCTTATCCTTCTTATCAGCGGTAGCAAATTTAACTGCTATTATACCACCTATGATTGCAGCTATAATTGCTATGATAAGTGCTATCTTAGCCACACTCTTAGGATAATCACCCTTTATCTTACCATTCTGTCCATTAATAAGAACAGAGTAATTCTTGCCCTTATACGTATATGCTGTCGCATATACAGGAAGTAAAATATGCTTGTAAGTCTCATCATTGTAATCTATATCCACTGAAAGATTCTTAACTTCATCATACTTTCTAAAAATATCTTTTCGTGACATACTTCTAAGCTCTGTCTCCATCTGACCGATGGCATCTCTATGTGCATCCTCAAGGGATACTGTGTAGCATTCTGCACCATAACCTGATAAATATGTAGGTTGGTAAGATACAATTTTCTTGGTATCATATGGCTCAACACCTCGCAGTAATGAACCCTTCATATTCTTAGATGCCTTTACAAGAATATCATCAAAGAACTGTTTTACCCTTCCGTGTACCGGATACCAGTCTGTAACGGTTTTAGTAACCTCGTTACCATTTGAATCCTTTTCCTTTACCTTTCTGTTCTTACCACCTTCTGCGTGATAATCACAAATGGTATCTGCATCAAATGTCCAATATGGAACATATACACCCTGAAGCTTATCCTTCTCATATAGATTCTTAAGTGCTCCCGGTGCAAGATATCTTCTATTAATCCATTTTGTAAAAATATCTCCTGCCTTGTGCTTATCTACCTGAAATGTAAGCACTCCATCAGGAATAATTGATTCAACCTGTTTCTCTGCAAGAACATATTTAGAACCACAATATGGGCACTCTGTTGCTGTACAATCAGCTGCCACTTCTACCTGTGCACCACAGCCTTTACATTCCATTGTATGAGATGTCTTCTCTTTAACTGAAATGCTCTGGGCCTTTCTCTTGGTAAATGTATGCTCTACAATATCCTTTGCTCTATTCTTTATCTTCTGTGTGTTACCACAGTTAGGACACTTGAGTCCCTGTGTTGCAATATCAAATTCCATGACACCGCCACATCCATCACAATAATATATTTCTTCTGACATAATACCCTCATTTCTGAACAATTTATTTGCGAAGAGGCGAAGATAAATTCGCGAAGACGATTTATCTTCTGTCATAATAGCTATTTGCTTTCACTCAGAAGCAAATAGCTGTGTGAAAAATAAGGTCATCAGACTTATTTTTCACACTACCCTCATTTCCTTCACAGTAAAAATGGGTGCCAAAACTCTGGCACCCATATGCTTGTTAATTATAATCCCATCTGAGCCTTAAGTGCTGCCAATTCATCATCTACTGCTGGTGAAGCAACTGTATCATACTTGCTTGCAAGATTGTCTATATCGTTATCAGCTGCTGATGCATTAAGCTCTGACATTGCATTTGCTTCATCCATCATCTGATTAGCCTTAGCTTCTATTCTATCAAATGCTGACATGTTATTAGATACGCCTGATACACTTGAGCCAACCTTGTTGATTCTCTCCTGTGCCTTAGCTGCAGCAATCTTAGCCTTGATTGAAGCCTTTCTTGCATTAAGATCAGCTATATCCTTATTAAGCTTGTCATGCATCTGTCTCATCTTAGTTGCATTAGCCTGTGCAACCTGATATGTCTGTGAAAGTGCTGTCTGCTGTTCTACTAACTGAGATTTCTTAGTTAAGAACTGACGGGCATCTGCTTCATTTCCTGCTACCAATGCTTTCTCTGCATACTGCTGATACTTAGCTATCTCAGCTGTACATTCGTCGAGCTGTCTCTTAGCTCTTGTCTCTTCTGCCATAACAGCTGCTGTCTCAGCCTTGACCTTACCAAGATCTCCTTCGAGATTTCTTAAATATTGGTCAACCATCTTTTCTGGATCCTCTGCCTTATCTAATAATGCGTTGATGTTTGCTGACATAATGTCTTTGAATCTTGATATAATTCCCATTGTAACTCCTCCTACTTATGTAAAAATTATTATTGTTTCATATCCGTTATTATACAATACCCAAAAAGAAATGTCACTACATAAATTTTATTATTCATTTTTTCTGATATTATATGCTTGCTATATAGTTTTAAATACTATATAATATAGTTTAATGATGTTTTTTGTGCACGAATATAGATAATAGAAAAGGTGTAGATATGAATACAGATACAGAACGAATGGTAAAATATATAGTAGATAAGCTGAATGTTATTGATAGTGATGACATACCTGCAATTGATTTGTATATGGATCAGGTGACCACATTTATGGATAAGCACCTTAAGTCAGGAAAGCGTTTTGATGATGATAAGATTCTTACCAAGACCATGATTAATAATTATGCTAAGAACGATTTGCTTCCTTCTCCTGAGAAGAAGCGATACTCTAAGGATCATGTTCTTATGCTCATATTTATTTACTATTTTAAGAACATTTTATCTATTAATGATATTAAGACACTTCTCAATCCCATAAGTGAGAAGCACTTTAACACTACGAAGAATCTTCCACTTGATACAATTTATAAGGAGATTTCTTCTATGGAAATTTCAAGAATTGAGTCCATAACAGAGGAAGTTGCAAGAGAGATTGATAACTGCAGAGATTTATTTTCCGATTCTAATAAGGATGAGCAGGAATTCTTAAGACTTTTTGCACTTGTTGCTAATCTTTCATTTGACGTATTTATTAAGAAGCAGATTATCGAATCCATTATTGATGGTTTAAGCGAAGATGATGCCTCCTCAAAGGCCAATAGCAAGAAGGAAGCTGCTGCCAAGGCACAGGCCAAGAAGGAAGCTAAGAAAGAAGCAAAAAAGGAAGCATAGTAATTACAGTATATACTGCTGTACAGAAGGTTGAATCCCGCTGTACAGCATTTTTTTAGTCTATTACTCTTTATTTCTCTCCTGCATTACTTCTTCCGCAAGCTTTGTGTTAACAAGTTTATCGTATGGTACATGGTCCTTTAACTCTCCCGCTTCCTCAAGTATATCCTCCAGTAGATTGAAACTGTCTTCATTAAATACCACATTTTCTTTCCATGTATCCTGAACCTTATATCTGTCCACAATTATTTTTAGTGATTCCATATCTGTCTCCTCAAATTGTGTTTGGATAACCGCTGCTATTTCATCGCAGGTATGAGTATTTACATACTCAAGTCCTTTTTGAATTGCTCTGGTAAACTTCTTTATTGTCTCAGTATTATCCTCGAGATAGCTTTTTTTAGCACAATATGCCGTATATGGAACGTAACCGCTTTCCTCTCCCAGTGATTCCACCACATAACCGGATTCTTCCTTTTCAAGAGATGTTGCAAATGGTACAAATTCCACGGTGTAATCACCCTGACCATTTGAAAATGCTGCTGCAGTAAGACCAAAGTTAATATTTTTTACAATTGTCACATCATTTTGAGGATCTATTCCATTTTTCTTTAAAATGTATTCAAATACCATTTCAGGCATTCCACCTTCTCTTCCGCCAAGCACCGTTTTACCCTTTAGCTTCTCCCATTCAAAAGAATCGTCCTGTTCTCTACCAACTAAAAAATTTCCAGCTCTCTGCGTAAGCCCCGCAAAATTGACTACATAGTCCTTTTGCCCCTCCTGATATACATAAATTGAAGCCTCTGAGCCCATAAATCCAATATCTGCTTCTCCAGATACCAGGGCCGTCATTACCTTGTCAGCGCCGGCTCCATTTACCAGCTCAATATCTATTCCCTCCTCTTCAAAGTATCCATTTTCAATTGCCACATACTGAGGTGCATAGAAAATCGAATGTGCCACTTCATTTAGTTTAACCTGTGTCATATCATTGTCTTTTTTGCCGCAGGCGCAGGCCATTATCACTATGCATACAATTTGAGCTGCTACAAATATTTTTTTCATTGTACAACTTATCCTCAATAAACTAGTTACAAATATTATATGTTATCGTTTTTCAATCGTTACATTCTTTTTTATTTAAATCTTATTGGCATTAATACTTTAATGTGGTAAAATATTCTTTATTATTATACAAGAAAGGTCTGATATTATGAATTATGTTGCAGATATGCATACTCACACTATTGCCAGTGGTCATGCATTTAACACCATTACAGAGATGGCTCAGGCTGCAAGCGATAAGAACATTTCACTTCTTGGTATTACTGAGCACGCTGTTTCTATGCCTGGTACCTGCCATGAATTTTATTTTCAGAATCTAAAGGCTGTTTCACGAACTATGTTCGACGTGGAACTTGCCATGGGTGTGGAGCTTAATATAATGAATTACGATGGTGAGGTTGATATGTCCGATACTCTATTGGAGGAGATGGATATTGCCATTGCCAGCATACACCCCGGTATTTGCTACGAGCCCGGTACTATAGAAGAGAATACCCGCGCTGTAATTAACGCCATTAAGAATCCCTATGTGAATATTATCGGTCATCCTGATGACAGCCGCATACCTCTTGATTATGCACAGGTTGTTGCAGCGGCTAAAGAGTACCACACTTTATTGGAGATTAATAATAACTCTCTTACACCTGGAGGCTGGCGTCTTAATCCCCAGGAAAATGATAAGACAATATTAAGACTTTGCATGGAAGCTGATATTCCTGTTATCATTGGAAGTGACGCCCATACTTCTGCCAAAGTCGGTTGCCACGATTATGCAATGGCACTGATTGATGAATTAAGTTTTCCAAAAAGACTTATCGCTAACTATGACGTAGATTTAGTGAAATCATATATACGATACAGATCACACATGTAGAAAGGATATTACAAATTATGACCAAGAAAATCAAGACTGACGCAGTTGATCATTTATTTGATGCTATATTGACTTTAGAAAACCGCGACGAATGTTATTCTTTTTTTGAGGATGTATGTACTGTAAATGAACTTCTTTCATTTGCGCAGCGATATGAGGTTGCAACTATGCTAAGCGAGAACAAAACCTACCTTGAAATCGCAGAACAGACAGGTGCCTCAACGGCTACAATAAGCCGTGTTAACCGCTCTCTCAATTACGGAAGTGATGGTTATGAGTTAGTATTTGAACGACTAAAAAAATAGACTAAAAAAATAACCTACAATTATTTGACACCAACAATTATTTGTGATATATTTTAGATGTGTCTTGCTTATGCAGACAATATATTTTTTGGAGGTACTACAATGAAAGGTACAGTAAAGTGGTTTAACAACCAAAAGGGTTACGGCTTCATCTCTGATGAGCAGGGTAATGACGTATTCGTTCACTATTCAGGACTTAACATGGACGGCTTCAAGACAATTGAAGAAGGACAGTCAGTAGAGTTCGACGTAGTTGACGGTGCTAAAGGACCTCAGGCTACTAACGTAACAAAGTGCTAATCACGGAAGTAAATATGGTGTGCCTTTTTCATTAATATAAATTTCGATTTTTATTTTGAATTAAGCTCTAAGTTTTACAGAATGATTACAAAGAAAGCGGACAGAATTAACTGTCCGCCTTCTTTTTTTCT
Source organism: uncultured Lachnospiraceae bacterium (assembly GCA_964492545.1). Taxonomy (GTDB): domain Bacteria; phylum Bacillota; class Clostridia; order Lachnospirales; family Lachnospiraceae; genus RGIG1934. Next base: position 16,775 of record CAZBKO010000028.1, on the reverse strand, counting down.
TAACAACTGCTCTTTAATTTCTTCAATTCTTCTATACTGAATTTGTAATTTGTATTACAGAAATGACAGTTAACTTCTATCTCTTCCCCATCGTCAATCATGCTCTGCAATTCCTTTTTACCTATGCTTATAAGTGCCTTAGACACTCTGTCTTTGGAACAATTACACAGAAATCTTGTTGATACCTTCTCAGTAAATTCAACACCAAATTCACCAAGTATTTCATTGAGTATATCCTCCGGTGTCATGCCCTGTTCAAGCATAGTAGTTACTGATGTTATATTATTCACCTTTTCTTCCAACACGTCTATTATTTTCTCATCTGCAAATGGCATAAGCTGAATTATAAATCCACCTGCCTGTTTAACTGTATTGTTCTTCTCCATAAGAACTCCAAGTCCTACTGCTGATGGAACCTGCTCCGATGTTGCAAAATAATAAGTAAGGTCTTCAGCCACCTCACTGGTTGTAAGTGCTGTCTGGCTGCTATATGGTTCTTTAAGCCCAAGGTCTTTCACTACTGTTAATGTTCCATATCCAATTGCCGCCCCAACATCAAGCTTTCCGAGATAATTAGGTGGAATTATTACATCTGGATTTCCAGGATATCCTTTTACATTTCCGTGGGAATCTGCTGTAACAGTGATTCCATTAATTGGACCATCACCCTTCATCTGGACTGTGAGAAGGTCATTCTCTCCCTTCATCATAACACCCATCATTGCCCCACCGGTCAAAAGTCTTCCAAGTGCTGCTGTTGCCACCGGACTTGTATTGTGAATTGACCTTGCGTACTCTACCATCTCTCGTGATGTTATCGCAAATGCTCTTATCTGCTTATCTGCTGCTGTTGCTCTTACTATATAATCTGTCATGCTTCCTCCGATCTCAGTCTTGCTGTAATAACTATTCTTTCACTGCCTTCATTAACTTCACACCCTGTATAGTCATCCTCCGATGAAATAATCTCAAGTCCGGCCTGTTCAAGAAAAGACTTCATTTCATCAAATGTATATGCTCTCTGCTGATGTATTTCATTGTATCTGTCATACTTACCATGCTCATCCGGTATAAATAATGTCAGCTCATATTCGTTGATTCGCTCTTCACTATAATAAGTATTTTCCCAAATAAAGCTGCCCTCTTCCCTGTTCTCAGCAATGGTATTTTCCTCAATTTCTGCATATTTATTCTCGGTGGTGAAATCAAAAATAAATATTCCATCAGGGTCTAAATAATTATTAACCAGTTTAAATGTCTCAATTACATCCTCATCCTCAAGCAAATAATTCACAGAATCGCACACGCTTACTATTGCTCGCACCGTTCCATACAATTCAAAATCTCTCATGTCCTGATTAAGATATAAAATAGACTCATGCTTTGATTGAATTCGTTTGTCCATTGCGATTTCAAGCATTTCCATTGAACTGTCTATACCAATCATATCATAACCGGCATCTGCTAACAATTCAGTCATCACTCCTGTTCCACATCCGAGCTCACATACAATTCCTTTGCTTATCGCATTTTCCTTCAAAATACTATGTATTCTATTAAACCACCTATCATATGGAATATTATCCATAAATGTGTCATACACCCTTGATAGTTCTGAGTATGCTTCCATAATTCGCCTCTTTCATTGTTCTACTGTGATATAGTATCAGTTTTTTTTAGTAATTGCAAGGTTGATTATTAGACATTTATATCATATACTATTAACATCAATCCACAAATGGAGGTCGTTTTGAATATACTACATCATCACATAAGAAAAATATGCATCAAGAATATTATCATTGCATTTATACCTCTTATAATATTTACAATTCCATTATTACTTCTTCCATTTAGGGACATTTTCTACCCGGTAGATTTGAGCAGGCCAAGCGAATTCGAATCAGTTTATGACAATGATCAGCTATATGTCGATATAACCATAGACACGCTGCATTTTACAGGCTACCAGCTAATTAGTGGTAACCGCATTACAGGTTCCTATTATTACTGCATCTACGAGGATAAGGTTTTCTTTGTTCTTTTAAACAATACCTCAAAGAAACCAAAGGATACTATTTACAATGTGAATTGTCGTGGTAAGCTTAGCCAATGGGATAGCAATCTGCGAACTGCTATGGCCGGTTATTCAGGTGACATACAGTTTTCTGACGCAGGACTTGTTTCTCTTACCAGTCCTATTATGCTTGATGAGACCAGCTACAATTTCACACTGTACACATATATGTTTGTTTATATGATATGCTTCATCGTCATTCTTGTATTATTTATACTGGTTAATCTGGTACAGTTTGCAATTCCTGATTTGCATTCATCATTTAATAAATTCAGACATCTTTCTCCTCACACCCATCTTCATGGCGTTGTTCAGGAAATGCAAAATGTCAGAGCAATTGTTAACAATATTTACTTTACAGAACATTATTTGATATCATTTGAAAGAAATGGTCTCGTAATTCTTCCACTTAACAGCATCAAGTGGGTTTATGAACAAAGCAAAACGCACCATATATTGTGGTTTAAGATTAAGACTACCTACAACATTCATTTTCAAAGTGTTCGTAGAATTCGCAGTGTAATTTCAGGAAAGCCGAAGGAAGATTTAGATACTATTATTGATTATCTGTCCAATAATTATCCTGACATAACCATCGGATATTCTTTGGAAAACAAAAAGAAATTTCATAAATATATACAATTCACCCGCGGACCGTTTTTAATTGATAAGACGTGATTTCCTATAAATGAACAAAAATCTAGTAGGCCAACGCCTACTCGATTTCTTAATCTGCACTCAGTATTATTTACCGCAGCAGAACTTATATTTCTTACCACTTCCACATGGACATGAATCATTTCTTCCAACCTTAGCACCCTTAACAACGGTGTGAGATTTCTTCTGTTCCTTGTATAACTCTTCTCTGCGTTCTTCTGTAAGTAATGAATTCCACTCTTCAAGTGTATACAACCACTCTGCTTTAGCTTCTACCATATTCTTATATAATAATTCCTTATCGTAGCAAAGCTTAACAACTGTATCCTCAGTCATATCTTCGATAGGATTAGGTGTTGTAAGGCTGTCATTTATTCCATCAAGGAAACCAACCATTATCATTATGTCAGTTCCAAATCTCTCAGCAAGGTCCTTAACTGTTCCTTCAACTACTTCTTCCGGCTTAGCAAGTATCTGCTGATAAATTCCTTTTTCGATATTAAAGTAATTTCCCCAGAACATATCGCTCTGCTGCTTAGTTAACTGGCTTGAATAGGCTGTGCCTCTCCATTTCTCCAATAATGTAAATTCCTGTTCTTCCATCGTTACCTCCGTAAGCTTTATCGCTTTTGTTTTCTTTACGCATTATAGTATATAACATTACTCATCTTTTTTCAATTAGAAAAATTCTGTATATTTTCCATTGCATTTGTCCATACTATAAATGCTACTTAAGACAAATAATAAAACACTCTGGAGTAGTATCCCAGAGACTTTTATCCTCCCCTTTTTAGGTGCCCCGATGTATCGGGGCATCTTTCTATTGTATTTTTCATTTATACACGTTATACTATTTCACATAAAATATGAAAAATACCGGAGACAGATTATGAAAAAATTCAAACAAATCACCGCAATAATTATCGTTGTTATTCTTATTGCCCTTTACTTAACCACTTGTACTCTTGCCATAATGGGAAAGAAATATGATGATTTCTTTCAGGCATCTTTGTACGCCACAATAGTATTACCTTGCATGCTCTACATTATTATATGGCTTCGCAAAGTTTTATCAAACAGAAAAGAGTAATTACTCCTGTGATTCTCTCATAAGCTGTCTCATTATGTGTGAGTATATATCCTGGCTTGCTTCTTTCCAGTTATCGCACATAACGGCAGCTTCTTCTTTTGTAGGGACAGAAAGATTCAGTTCAATCAATGTACTCTTTCCCTCTTTAACCTGACAATGCACTGTATAATCCTGATTTGTCGATTTATAGTAATCTGCTATCGTTCCTACTTCATTTCGCAATTCATATTTGTTTTCAATAAGAAATGCATCCATATCATCCATAATCGCACCTGGTATCTTGTTTACAAAGAATCCCAGCGTTTCACCGCCCTCGGATGTTATGTGATAATATGAGGTGTTTCTTACGGTTTCGACACTTATCAAATGTGAATCAATCAATTCTGATATTACCTGCTGAACATTGAAATACGTAGTATATTCTTTTTCCAGGAAAAACCCGGTTATCTGGGCATTTGTTAAAGGAAAATTAACTTTATTAAGCATATACAATATTATCAGCTTATACAGAGTGGATGAATCCATCGCCATCGCTACTACATCTCCTTCCCTGAATTACATTTTTTTCATTAAATAGTGTATTTATATAGTTTAGTACCTTCTTCTTGTCTGCACTCCACATTGGGTCAATTAGTAATGATTTAGGTCCATCTCCTGTTAGTCTGTGAATTACTATATCTGCTCTCAAGTGCTCAACCATTTCAACTAGAATTTGTCCATATTCTTCCAATGATAATACCTTGAATCGTCCCATCTGATATTCAAGCTCCAAATCTGTTTCCTTCAAAACATGAAGAAGCTGTAATTTAACACCCTGAACATCCAATCTGTTAATATATTCAACCGTATTTATCATATCTTCCTTTGTCTCGCCCGGAAGTCCTATGATTATATGCACTATAACTTCTATTCCGGATTTTCTTAGTCTGGCTACAGCTTCATCAAATATCGTATTCTCATAGCCGCGCCTTATATATTTCGCAGTCTGTGAATTAGATGTCTGAAAGCCAAGTTCAATCATAAGTGGTTTGATTCTATTAATTCTATCAAGCATTTCCATAATATCATCGCCCAGACAATCAGGTCTTGTGGCTATTGATACAGCAGCTATTCTGTCATCCTCTGCTGCCTCCATAAACAGTGGTTCAAGATAGTCCACTTTCCCATATGTGCCTGTAAATGCTTGAAAATATGCAATATAGCCTGCATCTCCATGAATCTTTTTAGACACTCTATCTATTCCGGCTTCAATCTGCGCAGCAATATTTTCTCTACTATCTGAAGCAAAATCGCCTGAACCTCCTCTGCTGCAGAAAATGCAACCACCTGTCCCTATTGTTCCATCACGATTTGGGCAGGTGGTTCCCGGATTAAGAGAAATCTTGTATATTTTCTTGTTGAATTTTGCTCTTAAATAAGGATTAAGCCTTTTTATTTGTTCCATCTGGTTTTATGTTATCCATAACAGCCTTGCATACTGCATCTGCAACAACCGGATTAAAGGCTTCAGGTAAAATAAAGTTTTCATTGAGTTCTTCATCTGATACAAGACCTGCAATTGCATATGCTGCTGCAAGCTTCATATCCTCTGTAATTTGTGATGCTCGTCCTTCTAATGCTCCTCTGAATATTCCTGGGAAAGCTACAACATTATTAACCTGATTAGGGAAGTCTGAACGTCCTGTTCCAACTACCTTTGCTCCTGCTGCTTTTGCAACATCAGGCATAATTTCAGGTACAGGATTCGCCATAGCAAATATTATTGCATCCTTATTCATTGTCTTAACCATATCTGCTGATACGATATTAGGTGCTGATACACCAACAAATATGTCTGCATTCTTAAGCGCATCTGCCAAGTTTCCCTGCTCCATGTTAGGATTTGTAACCTCAGCCATCTTTTCCTGCATCCAGTTAAGCTCTGATTTACCTTTGTAAATGATTCCATTGATATCAGACATTATTACGTTCTTGAAGCCATATACAAGTAAAAGCTTAGTGATTGCGACACCTGCACTTCCTGCTCCATTTACAACAACCTTGCACTCGTCCTTTGTCTTTCCGACAACCTTTAATGCATTAATTATACCTGCAAGTACAACTATTGCAGTACCATGCTGGTCATCATGAAATACAGGAATATCAAGCATTGCCTTTAATCTTTCTTCAATTTCAAAACATCTTGGTGCTGAAATGTCCTCAAGATTAATTCCGCCAAATGCTGGTGCGATATTTGCAACTGTTTTGATTATTTCCTCTGTATCTTGTGTGTCTAAGCAAATAGGAAATGCATTTACTCCACCAAATTCCTTAAACAATACGGCTTTACCTTCCATAACAGGCATTGCTGCGTATGGTCCAATATTGCCGAGTCCAAGTACGGCACTTCCATCTGATACTACAGCTACCGTGTTGGATTTAATTGTATATTTGTATGCGTCTTCCTGATTCTTTGCAATTTCCTTACATGGTTCTGCCACACCTGGTGTGTACGCCAGTGCAAGGTCTTCCCTTGTCTGTATCTTGCACTTTGATTCTGTTGTTAATTTTCCGTTCCATTCCTCATGTAACTTAATTGCCTTTTCTGCTGTTGTCATAATTACCTCCTTAATGCGTGTGTTAACACTTCTTCCATTTTTTCAACAAATACTATCTTAATTCCACGTTTTACCTCAGCTGATAATTCTTCTACATCCGGCTTGTTCTTAATTGGAACTAGTACTTCTTTTATGCCCGCTGTCTTAGCTGCAATTATCTTTTCCTTAAGTCCGCCAATTGGTAAAACTCTTCCTCTCAATGTTATTTCACCTGTCATCGCCAAGTCTGCTCTAACCGGTTTATGTGAGATTGCTGATACAATAGCTGTTGCCATTGTAATTCCGGCTGAAGGGCCATCCTTTGGAACTGCTCCCTCTGGTATATGAATATGAATATCATTTTCTTTAAAATACTCTGATGGAACATTATACTCTGCTGCACAGGATCTAATGTAGCTAAGTCCGGTCATCGCCGACTCCTTCATCACATCTCCCAGCTTTCCTGTCAGGCTTACCTCTCCCTTTCCAGGCATAATATTAACCTCAATTTCAAGAGTATCACCGCCTACGCTGGTCCATGCCAGACCTCTGACAATACCAACTTCATCCTTGTCATTGATTCTGTCAGCCAAATATCGTGCTTTTCCAAGATATTTCTCGATATTCTCTTCTGTTATTTTAACAGATTTCACATCCGATTCAACTATTTCTTTTGTTACTTTTCTACATAATGAAGCGATTGTTCTCTCTAATCCACGAACACCTGCTTCTCTTGTATAATTGTCTATTATTGTCTGAAGCGCCTTTTTATTGATTGAAAACTGCTTACTTGACAGGCCGTGCTTCTTCCTCTGCTTGTCAATGAGGTGTTCCTTTGCAATATGCTCTTTTTCAGTCTTTGTGTAGCTTCCAATCTCAATTATTTCCATTCTGTCAAGTAATGGAGCCGGAATTGTCTGTGTTGTGTTTGCCGTTGCTACAAACAATACCTCTGACAAATCGATTGGTACTTCTAAATAATGATCTCTAAACCTTGAGTTCTGCTCGCTGTCAAGCACCTCTAAAAGTGCGGATGCAGGATCACCTTTATAATCATTTCCAAGCTTATCAATCTCATCAAGAAGCATCAATGGGTTCTTAACACCTGCCTGCTTTATTCCCTTTGCAATTCTTCCCGGCATAGCCCCCACATATGTTTTTCTGTGTCCTCTTATCTCTGCCTCATCTCTAACTCCTCCAAGACAAATTCTAACATATTTTTTGTTTAATGCTTTTGCCAAAGACCTTGCAATGGATGTCTTTCCTGTTCCCGGTGGGCCAACCAGAAATAAAATAGCACTTTCGCCTTTGCCCTTTGTATACTGCTTAACAGCCAAAAATTCAATAATTCTTTCCTTGACTTTTTCAAGACCGTAATGGTCCTCATCAAGTATTTCCTGTGCTCTCTTAATATCATTATTATCCTTAGATGACTTATTCCACGGCATCTCAAGCATACTTTCTATATAGTTCCTGGCTACCGAACTTTCAGAACTGCTCTGAGCCATTCCCTTAAATCTCTTAATCTCTTTTTTTATTTTATCCTTTACTTCCTTTGAGGCTTTTATCTTATCAGCCTCCTGCATAAATGTGTCAGACTCAGATACTGTATCTTCCTCTCCTAATTCTTCTCTTATTACCTTCATCTGTTCTCTAAGAATATACTCTTTCTGATTCTTATCAATTTTCTCTTTAACCTTTATCTGATACTCATTTCTTACTCTTCCTACTTCAATCTCTTCAGCTAAGAACTGGGTTATATATTCGTATTCAAATTCCACTTCATCAGCTTCTAATATCTGCTGCTTTTGTGTAAAATACATTGGCATGTGCGTCGCTGTAAGTCTTATAAGATTTACCAGATTTGTCTCTGATGCAAGTATTTTCACAACATCTTTACTGAATTTTGGATTAACAGCTGCATATCTGCTTATAAGGTCCTTAATTACTCTTATCATTGCCTCTGACTGTATTGTGTCTAAATCATTTGCCGGCTCTGTTTCAATAATGTCAGCCCTCAAATAATTGTCTTTTTCTTCTATTCCAATTAACTGTGCTCTGCTCTCTGCAGTTACAAGAACTCTCACCATAGAATTCTGTAGTTTGATTATCTGGCCTACTTTCGCAATCACTCCCACAGTATATAATTCATCAATCCCCGGTTCCATATCTTCCGGATTCTTCTGTGTTACAAGAAATAGTCTTGACTGCTCCACCATTGCTTTTTCCAGTGCTGCAATGGATTTCTTCCTGGATACATCAAAATGTACTATCATCCCTGGAAGTATTGTCATTCCGCGCAATGCAATCATAGGCATATTATGTCTTTTTTCATTGTATTCTGTATCCACTATTTGCACCTCTTTTATTCTAATTAATATGAAAGGCTGACCCTAACTTAGGCCAGCCTAGCAATTATTTGTTAACTTAGTCTGCTCTCTTGAACCCTTTTTTGCCAGCCGGCTTAGATGCCATCTCGCTTTTTGAAATAAGTTCAGGTTCGCCTGTACCAGCTATTACGTCTCTGTTAATGATACATTTGCCCACAGAATCATCCGATGGAACATTGTACATAATCTCTGTCATCGCTTTTTCTGTTATTGCTCTAAGACCTCTGGCTCCTGTCTTTCGCTCAATTGCCTCTTCTGCCACAAGTTCCAGTGCATCGTCTGTAAATTCCAGTTCAACGTTGTCCATCTCAAACAACTTCTGATACTGTTTCACTAATGCATTCTTTGGCTCTTTAAGTATCTTAAGTAATGCTGCTGTGTCAAGTGACTGTAATGAAACATTCACAGGAACACGTCCGATAAATTCAGGTATTAAACCGAATCTTACGAAATCCTGAGGCATAGCCTGTGAAAATAATTCATCGAGCATACCTGTATTGTCTCTTGCAATTTCTGCATTAAATCCAATGGATTTTTTATCTATTCTTGTCTCAATAATTTTCTCAAGACCATCAAATGCACCACCACATATAAATAATATGTTAGTAGTATTGATTGGAATAGTCTCCTGCTGAGGATGCTTTCTTCCTCCCTGTGGTGGAACAGATGCCTGTGTTCCTTCCAGCATCTTAAGTAATGCCTGCTGTACACCTTCACCTGAAACATCTCTTGTTATTGAAACATTCTCTGATTTCTTGGTAATCTTGTCTATCTCATCAATATATACAATACCAAGCTCTGCTCTTTCAACATCATAATCTGCTGCCTGAATAAGTTTGAGCAATATGTTCTCAACATCTTCACCAACATATCCTGCTTCTGTCAATGTAGTAGCATCTGCAATGGCAAATGGGACATTGAGCATCTTTGCAAGAGTCTGTGCTAAATATGTCTTACCTGATCCTGTAGGTCCAAGCATAAGAATATTACTTTTTTGAATCTCAACACCTAAATCCTTATTAGACATAACCCTCTTATAGTGGTTATATACTGCTACTGAAAGTACTTTCTTAGCCTCATCCTGTCCAACTACATACTGGTCAAGAAATGCTTTGATTTCCTTAGGCTTTTGAAGATTAATCTCAAACTTCTCGTTCATTTCATAATCTTCGAATTCCTCCTCAATAATATCAGCGCATATATCTATACACTCATCACATATAAATACCTCATTATTAGGACCTGCAATTAATTTTCTAACTGAATTAGCAGGTTTACCACAGAAAGAACAGCACCATGACTTATTATCGTCTGACTTTGCCATATGTTGTTATCCTCCTAGCGTTCTGATATAACGCCATCAATCAATCCATATTCCATGGCTTCCTGAGCGCTCATATAGTTATCTCTCTCTGTATCTCTTTCGATTACTTCAAGAGGTTTTCCTGTATTATTAGCAATAATTGTATTCAATGTCTTACGTGTCTTAAGAATGTGGTCAGCTGCTATCTGAATCTCAGTTGCCTGACCCTGTGCTCCACCAAGTGGCTGATGAATCATTATCTCTGCATTAGGAAGCGCAAATCTTTTTCCCTTCGCACCACCTGTTAATAAAAACGCGCCCATACTAGCTGCCATACCAATACAAATAGTAGATACATCACATTTGATGTAGTTCATTGTATCATATATAGCCATACCTGCTGTTACAGAACCACCAGGGCTGTTGATATATAAACATATATCCTTTCCCGGATCCTCTGATTCAAGGAATAATAACTGTGCAACAACAAGGCTTGCTGTTGTCTCGTTAACTTCCTCTCCTAAAAATATAATTCTTTCCTTTAATAAACGTGAGTAAATATCATAAGAACGTTCTCCACGTCCAGTCTGCTCAACGACATAAGGTACTAAACTCATAACCAATACCTCTCTTTCTGCAGCTAATTATTTTTCAACTGCTTCATTAACTACTAATTCTACTGCCTTAGTTACAGCTATGTCAGCCTTCATCTGCTCTTTTTCTTTGTCTCCTAATAACTCTTTGAGCTTGTCAGCTTCCATCTGATACTGTGCAGCCATATCTGTGATTTCTTTTTCTATTTCTTCATCAGTAATCTGAATGTTCTCTGTCTTAGCGATTGTCTCTAATACAAGTCTGCTCTGGATTCTCTTGATTGCCTGTGGCTTCATCTGCTCGATAAACATTTCACTGTTCATTCCTGTGAACTGGAAGTACTGCTCTACAGAAAGTCCCTGCTGCTGTAATCTTCTTGCAAAATCATCTGCCATCTGTCTAACCTGAGTATCGATCATTGCATCTGGAATATCCATCTTAGCGTTCTCGATAATCTTCTCTATTATAGCATCTTCTTTCTTGCCCTTAGCTTCGTTAGCTTTTTTCTCTTCTAACTTCTTCTTTGTGTCTGCCTTAAATTCATCAAGTGTATCAAATTCTGAAGCGTCCTGTGCAAAATCGTCATCTAATTCAGGAAGTTCTTTTGCTTTGATTTCCTTAACTGTTACCTTGAATTCAGCAGGCTTTCCAGCTAATTCAGGAGCCTGATATTCTTCTGGGAATGTTACGTTAACAGTTACTTCTTCGCCAATGTTAGCTCCAATTAACTGATCTTCAAAATTATCTATGAATGAATGAGAACCAATTGTTAATGGATAATTCTCACCCTTTCCACCTTCAAATGCAACTCCATCAACAAATCCTTCAAAATCGATTGTTGTGATATCGCCATCAACTACTGCTCTATCTTCAACTGGAATCATTCTTGAATTCTGCTCTCTAACTTTATCAAGCTCTGCTGCAACTTCTTCATCTGTTACTGCTGCATCAATCTTATCTACTTCAATTCCCTTGTACTGACCAAGCTCAACTTCTGGCTTAAGTGCTACTTCTGCTGTGAAAATGAAATCCTTGCCCTTTTCAATCTGAACAACATCTATCTTAGGCTGAGATACTATCTCAAGCTTGCTCTCGTTAGCTGCTTCTTCGTAAGCATCAGGAATCATCTCATTAACTGCATCTTCGTAGAAAATTCCTACTCCATACATCTTCTCAATAATCTGACGAGGTGCCTTTCCTTTTCTAAATCCTGGAATATTCATCTTGCCTCTTGACTTTAAATATGCGCTCTGTAATGCCTTATCAACAACCTCTGTTCCTACTGTTATTGTAAGCTTCGCCATATTGTTTTCTAAATTCTCTACCTGTAAACTCATTTTATATTTCCTCCTTAAATTGAATCCTACTTAATATTTGGGTACATACATTCACCCATTATATCATAGGAATAAATCATTGTCATCTTTTTTTTATTCATTTATTCCGTATAAAACTGAATCTTTTTGCCAAGTTCGTCAGCTGCTGCCTCATTTTTGAATATTCTAACAAGCTCTAATCCCAGGTCGATTGTTGTTCCCATCCCCCTGCTGGTAGTTATATTTCCATCGGTTATAACTCTGTCATTTACATATTCTGCTCCAAGCAAGTCCTTCTCAAATCCCGGGAAGCATGTTGCCTTCTTACCCTCAAGCAAACCAAGTTTTCCATATATTGATGGTGCTGCACATACTGCCGCAAGTCTCTTACCCTGTCTGTTATATTCAAGAATATTATCTGTAAGCTTCTTACAATTATATAGATTAGGTGTTCCCGGTATACCACCTGGAAGAAAAATAGCATCTCCTTCTGAAAAATCTATATCATCTATTATAGCGTCGGTATCAACTACCACTCCATGGGAGCTCTTTACCTTAGTGCTATCGCTTATGGACACCATGACAGCTTCCATACCTGCTCTTCTAACAATATCAATAATTGTTAATGCCTCAACCTCTTCAAAGCCTTCTGCAAAAAATGCATATAATTTCATCACTTCACACAACCTTTCTATATTAATAGCATTTATTTTACTATAGTTTAAAGGCCTTATCAAGTGATTTGAATTGTATTTTATAATGTGTTAATATAAGAACAGCACCAAATAAATTATGGAGGTAATTGTGTTATTTACACAACAATAAATGATGGAAATTGAAAGAAAGTATTTAATTGAGCATGACTCTCTTCCTATTAATTATGAGTCATATAATTTTCACGAAATTGAGCAGGGCTATATGAATACTGCTCCTGTTGTACGTGTGCGCAGGGAGGATGATAATTATTATATGACATACAAATCCAGTGGACTAATGGCCAGAGAAGAATATAATCTTCCACTTAATGAAGACAGCTACAAGCATCTTCTAAAAAAATGTGACGGGAATATAATTTCCAAAAGACGGTATCTTATTCCATTGGGAAAATACACTATTGAGCTTGATGTGTTTACAGGCCAATTTGATGGTCTAATAATTGCAGAGGTTGAATTCGATACCATGGAAGATGCAGAAAGCTTTACTCCCCCTGAATGGTTTGGCGAGGATGTAACATTTTCAACAAAGTATCACAATAGCACTATGAGTAAATCCACTTCAAATTTCCCCCTGCACAATTGAAATAAAAATGTGTACTTTTCATTGATATTTAGTTTCAATAGCATTATAATGATGATATAGTATTATTTTTTGTATAATTTTGCTTAATTAATTGCAAAATTGTAATAATTACTCAATTATATCAGTATATTAATTAGAAGCTGCTATTAGCTGTACAGGCTTCGGAACGGAGATATTTATGAATTTATCTGCAATTTATCACAAATCCAGTGACAATTTTTGCTATGCACTTAATAAGAATCAAATTGTAATCAATATCAGAACCGGTAAGGATATCGACCGTGTCGTTCTCCACTATGGAGACCCATTTACTCACGGAATAATGGGTGGTCATTCTGCATGGACTGGTGAAGCTCTCGAGATGACTGACAAAATCAAGCTCAGACATAATTATATTTGGTCAGCTACTGTGAGTCCGGAATTCAAAAGATGCCGATACTATTTCCAGATCTTCTCAGGTGATGAGGATACGTATTTTATTGAAGATGGTTTTCTCACAAAAGAGCAAATGGATTCCTATACTGATTATCGCCAGGATTTCTTTTTTCCATGGCTCAACCCAGCTGATGTGTACGCACCTCCTGCATGGGTAAATGAAACAGTATGGTATCAGATTTTTCCTGAACGTTTCTGTAACGGTAATCCTGATATTTCACCTGACAACGTGAAATCTACATGGGGTTCATCAACGACTGTAGTCAACTATATGGATTTCTATGGTGGCGATATTGAAGGAATCACAAGCAAGCTTGACTATTTACAGGACCTTGGAATAACAGGTCTATACCTCACTCCTATCAATCTTGCTCCAACTAACCACAAGTATGATACAGCTGACTACTACAAGATTGACCCTCATTTCGGCGATGTCGAAACTGTTAAGACATTTGTTAGAGAAGCTCATTCTCGTGGTATTCGAGTAATGTTTGATGGTGTTTTCAACCACAGTGGTGCTCATTTTGATAAATGGGAGGATGTTAAGAAAAATGGTCCTGCGTCACCTTACTATGATTGGTTCATGGTTAATTCATGGCCATTTTCTACAGAAAAAGGATACGGCACCAATGCGCGAAAGGGCAATTTCTATACCTTTGGATTCTTTGACAACATGCCGAAGCTCAACACAAACAATCCTGATGTAATCAAGTATTTTCTGGATGTTTGTACATACTGGGTTGATACATTTGACATTGATGCAATCCGTCTTGACGTTGCAAATGAGGTTTCACACACCTTCTGCAAAGCACTTCGTAAACAAATGGATTCACTTAAGGACGATTTCTTTATTTTAGGTGAAATTTGGCACGACTCAACTTCATGGCTGCGTGGTGATGAATTTGATTCCGTTATGAACTATACTTTCCAGAGCAGTGTCAATGATTTATGGATGAATACTGACTACACTAAAGATGATTTTGAATATTCAATCAACAAATGCTATTCAATGTATCCAAAGCAGACAAATAATGTATTGTTTAATCTTCTTGATTCCCATGATACAATTCGTCTTGTTACTAAGCTTGGAAATATTGATAAATTTTACCAGCAGATGACAGTTATTTTCACAATGCCCGGTACTGTATGTATCTACTATGGCACAGAGGTTGCACTAGAGGGTAAACATGACCCTGACTGCAGACGTTGTATGCCTTGGGCTGAAATTGAAAATGGTGATTTTGATGACCGTATTAACAATTTTAAGAACTTAATTTCTTTACGTAAAAATCTTCCACAGCTTCGAAGCTCTACCTACCATTTCAACGATATAGCAGATGATCCACGTATTATTTCCTATATCAAGTCTTCTGGTGATAGCAGCATTCAGGTTATTCTCAATTGTTCAGAGAAAGATTTTTCACTAAACGTTGACAATGAACACATACTATTCACACATTTATATGATAATAATCTATTGCGAAGTAATGGTTCAATAATCTATTCACTTTAGGAGGTACACATACATGTCACACGAAGAATACATGCAGTTGAAAGAAAATGCACAGCACGGAGATATTTTTCTTCCGTTTACTTATTATTATACAATTATGCCCACTCACTTTTCATCATTTCCACTACATTGGCACGATGAATTTGAATTAATTTACGTTGAGGAAGGCGCCTTTGAAATCAATATTGATCTTGCTACCATGCTTGCTACAAAGGGCAGCATAGTACTTATCAAGCCAAAACAGCTTCATTCATTTAAGCAGTACGACAATATGGAAGCCAGCTATCATTCACTTTTGTTTAACATTACAATGATTAATGGTAGTAGTGTTGATACATGTTCAGTAAAATACCTTACTCCGATGCTTAATGGTGATTACACTTGTCCTCCTATCATTTCGCCAGATATGAATGGATATGACGACATGAAGGCAATATTCAGAAAAATGAAAGAAACTTATACCTTAAAGGAGCCATTTTATGAATTTGAGTTGAAAGGTGAATTATTCTTTTTCTTCAAAATTTTATTTTCAAATATTACAGAAAAAACTGAAAATACACCGAAGAGACGAATTGAACCTACATCTAACTTAAAATGTATTATTGATTATATCAATGACAATTACAGCAAGCAGATTACAATCAAAGAACTAGCTGCCATAATTCCACTTAATGAACATTATTTCATGAAGTATTTCAAATCAAATATGGGACTTTCATGCATTGAATATATTACAGAGGTTAGAATGAACAATGCGGCCAGACTTCTCAACAATAATGCCCTTACTATTAAGGTTGTTGGAGAAATGGTTGGTATACCGCACGCCTCATACTTTAATCGTGTGTTTAGACAAACGTTTGGTATGACACCTAAAGAATATCGACTGGCTAACTATAATAATAGGAACAAGAAGTAATTTAGTATACAAAATGTTTTTGCTTTATAAGAAATGCAATTTTTACGTGAATTTATAAAGAGCATCCATACCATATCACCGGTATGAATGCTCCTCTTCTATGTATATCTACAATAGCTGCTCTATTGTAATGTCTTTTCTCTTCGATAGGTCATAAGTCTCATTGCCAACCATTACAATTGGCTGTGATAGTGCAAGCTTATTAATCAGGATAATCTTACCTGTCTCACCATTGCTTAACATAACCTTATTGCTTACATATGTCTGAGCTGTTCTCTCCAAAAACATTAAAATGTATCTTGGATCATAAATGCTCATATCCTTCTCAAAGTGAGCTATTACCTTAAAAGGACACAGTCCGCTTCGATATACCCTGTTAGCAGTCATCGCATCATAAACATCAGCTATCGCTACAATTCGTGCCATATCATCAATCTGCTCCCCTGCAAGTCTGTCCGGATATCCACCACCGTCAAATCTCTCATGATGCATCAAAGCAGACATCTTAATACGTTCATCCACATCCTTATCCTTCAATATATCATAGCCCAGCTTCGGATGAGACTTGACAATCTTATACTCCATATCAGTTAACTTTCCAGGCTTGGT
>CAZBKO010000027.1:0-24357 GCA_964492545.1 uncultured Lachnospiraceae bacterium | reverse complement strand
AGATATCCGTGTAGATACAGACTCTTCTCTTGATCTGTTAAAATCAGTTTTGCAGAAGCTAATATTGGAGCTCAATCTTATGGCTTGGATTATACAACCGATACAGTAGTCGCAGCTAATGCTACGGCAGTAATGACTCATGATCTGAATAAAGTAATTGTTAATATCTCGGATGATATTGATAAATATTATACTTCGGAGACATTGCCTTCTGAAATTGTAAAGAATATTAGTGTTACTTGTGAGGATGACGAATTCATTTATAACAAGAATAATCTAAATGTATTGTATAATGAAATAAAAAATGTTTTGTTTGTAGAATATAGTGATGGTGATTATTATGGAATTAAGACATATACGGTATATTTTACAGATGATATCAAAGGGTCATTGCAGAATTTCAACATATCACTTGAAGAAGACAGCGTAGAATATGACACATCAGGTACTACAGCTAAGATTAATGTAAGCAGTGATGATGTAGTGCTTAAGGAATATAGAGATTATACAGTATCATATAAAGACAACGAAAAAGTAGGAACTGCTAATGTAACAGTAAATGGCGTTGGAAAATATGTAGGTGATATTTCTAAGACATTTAGTATTACAAAGAAAACAGTAAGCATTACTGCTCCTAAAGCAACATACAGTATCGCTTACGGCGTAAAGGCATTTAATGTCAATGCAGCAATATCAGACAATAGGAGTATTACATATACTTCATCTAATACCAAGGTGGCAACAGTTGACAGCACTGGAAAGGTAACTGTTAAGGTATAGGAAAAGCAGTAATCACAGCAAAATATGATGGAGATGACAATTATACTTCAGCAAAAAAGGATATAGTAGTTAATGTTGCAGCTAAGAAGCTTGCGTCATCAGCAGTGACACTTAAAACAACTGCATATACATACACAGGTTCAGCTAAGAAACCTGCCGTTGTTGTAAAGGATGGAAGTAAGGTACTTGTAAATGGTAAAGATTACACAGTAGCTTACAGTGCTAACACAAATGCAGGAACTGCCAAAGCTGTAATTACAGGAAAAGGCAATTACGCAGGAACAGTAACTAAAACATTTACTATTAAGAAGGCAAATATATCAGGAAGCATCAAGCTTTCAAAATCAAGCTATACATACAATGGAAAAGTTTGTAAGCCAGGTGTAAGTGGAATTAAGGGAACTTACAAGGTAACTTACTCGTCAAATGTAAAGGCAGGCGTTGCCAAGGTAACAGTAACAGGAACCGGCAATTACACAGGAACACGTACTAAGACATTTAAGATTGCACCAAAGAAGATGTCAATTAAGAAGGTAACAGCAGGAAAGAAGCTATTCAAGGTTACCTGGAATAAGAACACATCAAACAGTGGATATCAGATTCAGTACTCTACTAAGAAGAACTTTAGTAAAGCATCAACTAAGACAGTAAGTGGTAGTAAAGCAGCGTCATACACAGCTAAGAAGCTTTCATCAGGCAAGAAATATTATGTGAGAATCAGAGCATATAAGAAGGTTGGAAGCGTGAAGATATACGGAGGCTGGAGTAGTGCGAAGACAATAAAAACTAAATAGTAATTATTTAGGTGATTAGTGGCAGACATATGTTGTGTCTGCCACCTTTTACGTTATGAACAATTTTTGAAGAACAATGATGGATTGGATGAGATGTTGATATGTTTTAAATTTGAAAGTATTTTATGTTATTCCATACATTTTATTCCATACCTATGATACAATGCATAGTAGGGAATAAAGTAGGGAATAAATATATCAAGTATTGAAAGAGAGGTGTACGATATGGATACTTTAATTGAATTAATAAAAAGCCTTATAGCAAATAAATCAGAGGAAGAATGGTATGAATTTAAAGATAGCTGGTATGATGCAGTGGGAATTGGAGAATATATTTCATCAATGTCAAATGTGGCTGCTTTAATGGGAAAAAAGAATGCATATTTAATTTGGGGTGTGGATAACGAAAACCATGAACTTACAAATACCTCTTTTGATTTTCATAGAGATGTTAAGAATGAACCGTTGGAACATTTCCTTGCAAGGCAGATTACACCAGATATTAATTTCCAATTTGTGGAATTATTTATTGAAAATAGTAGAGTGGTCAGTTTGATTATTCCAGCAGCCAAACAGGTTCCTACTGCCTTTAATAATTCAAGATTTATAAGAATTGGCTCCAGCAAAGTAAATCTAAATAAATATCCTGAGAGAGAATCAAAACTTTTTGATGTTTTGAGAAATGGTTTACCAACAATGGAAAGTGTAGATGCATATTCGCAGGAATTAACATTTAGAAAGTTGTTTCTGTATTATGAGGATAAGGGAATTGTTCTTAATAAACAGAATTACAAAAAGAATCTGAACCTATTAACGAAAGAGGGAAAGTATAATTTATTAGCACAGGTTCTTTCTGACGATAGTCAGATTCCTATTAGAGTATCTATATTTCAAGGAAACGACAAGACATCACCTCTTTATTCTGTAAGAGAATTCGGTAATAATTGTATTCTAATTTCATTGGACAAAATTCTTGAATATGGTGATGTTTTGAATATTATGCAGGCAGATGAGGAAAACAGAATTGTAGAAAGAAAAGAAGTTCCATTATTTAATCAGGAAGTGTATCGTGAAGCTATTATCAATGCTTTTGTGCATAACACGTGGGTAGATGGCAATGCACCAATGATAACTGTATTTAAAAATCGAATTGAGATTTTATCAAGAGGAACACTGGCTCCTGCACAAACGATAGATGGATTTTATCTTGGAGAATCAGTTCCTGTTAATAGAAAGTTGTCAGATATATTTCTTCAATTGCATATTAGTGAGCGTTCAGGAAGAGGTGTACCTAAAATTACTGGTACTTATGGAAAAGATGCATATGAATTCAGAGAAAATTCTATTACTGTGACAATCCCATTTGATAAAATTATTCCAAAAGTAGGGAATAAAGTAGGGAATAAAGTAGGGAATAAAGTAGGGAATAAAAATATCAAATTGAATCCAACAAGGCAAAGAATTGTTGATGAAATGAGAAATAATCCCAATGTTACACAAAAGATGTTAATAACATTGGTTGGTGTAGGAAAGGCATCCATTGAGAAAAATATAGCCTTTTTGAAAGAAAATGGAGTTATTGAAAGAGTTGGATCAAATAAGAATGGTTATTGGAATGTCTTATAAGGAAAAACTCGAATAAGTGAAATTACAAATAATGGAAAATTAGACTACTACGATAGTACTGAGGAAAAGAGCGACGGAACATTAATGCTAATCCCTGAATCAGCGGATAATCGTGGTGGAGCGTTTACCAAGGATAAGGTTGTCATGGGAGAGAATGGATTCATCGCTGCATTTGAAGTAGGTTGTAATGGTAAAAATTATGTTGCAGATGGATTTGCATTTGTACTTGGAGCTAATGAGGATTATCGAAACAATTCAACAGGCGGGCCAATGTGTTATAAAACTGGTGATGGCTACGCAAGCGTTACTAACAGTATGGCAGTTTTGTTTTCTACATATACCGGTGATGTTGAGATGTATAGTAATCAGGAAATTGTTTCAAGTAAGTATTATTCAGATATACACGCTAAAAAATCAGGTAGTATATATGTGTGGATAGATTACACAGTAGCTTACAGTACTAACACAAATGCAGGAACTGCCAAAGCTGTAATTGCAGGAAAAGGCAATTACGCAGGAACAGTAACTAAAACATTTACTATTAAGAAGGCAAATATATCAGGAAGCATCAAGCTTTCAAAATCAAGCTATACATACAATGGAAAAGTTTGTAAGCCAGGTGTAAGTGGAATTAAGGGAACTTACAAGGTAACTTACTCGTCAAATGTAAAGGCAGGCGTTGCCAAGGTAACAGTAACAGGAACCGGCAATTACACAGGAACACGTACTAAGACATTTAAGATTGCACCAAAGAAGATGTCAATTAAGAAGGTAACAGCAGGAAAGAAGCTATTCAAGGTTACCTGGAATAAGAACACATCAAACAGTGGATATCAGATTCAGTACTCTACTAAGAAGAACTTTAGTAAAGCATCAACTAAGACAGTAAGTGGTAGTAAAGCAGCGTCATACACAGCTAAGAAGCTTTCATCAGGCAAGAAATATTATGTGAGAATCAGAGCATATAAGAAGGTTGGAAGCGTGAAGATATACGGAGGCTGGAGTAGTGCGAAGACAATAAAAACTAAATAGTAATTATTTAGGTGATTAGTGGCAGACATATGTTGTGTCTGCCACCTTTTTACAATTTATTTCCATGTGGATAATCTGAATGATTCATATTCTTTTTCAGCAGATACTGACACCAATATTAATGAGTAAACTAATAGTTTAAGAAGCAGCAAATTTTCTTGCAAGCTCCTGTATTAATTCTGCGATTTCTAGAGCAGGTTCTTTACAGTCGTTGCTCATCCATTTAACTATAACGCTATAGCTTCCGCTGATGACAAATTCTCTTGTGTATAGACTTGTTGAATCATCATCTGGAAAATTCTGCAAAATTGAGGCTGATACTGATGGCAGTGAAAGTATTGAGGTTGGAATATACTCCTCGGGATTATTGAACAAAAACATATTACAAATATCTCTGTTATCAGCAATATATTGAAGTGCCTTGGTTAGGTTTGTCACCATATCCAAATCAACCTCTCCCAAATAAATATTCACATTTTCCTTGAATTCGGACATAATTTCATCCATTAAATCATAAGGGTCCTTATAATACTTATAGAATGTAGCCCTGTTTACATCGGCAACCTGGCATAATTCCCGCACAGTTATCTTACGAATATTCTTCTCCTTAAGTAAATCAATGAAACTATCTTTAATCATTTGTTTAGTAAGACGAACACGTCTGTTTTCTGTTTTATTCATTAAAAAATTCCTTTCAATATTATTAAGAAAATATAAATATTAAACACATTTGATAGTAAATGTATATTTTATGACATATTTTAAAATACTGATGGTTGTAAAAACAACACGTGTTTATTATAATCGGTAATGCGAAAAAAAACAACTATATGTGTGGGAGCATCACAAATAGTCTTTATGACAGAATCGCTCCGTCGCAAGAAATGGAGAAAAAAATGAAAAAGATTGCAGATTTATTAGTTAAAGGAAGATATATTCTGCTTGCAGCTTTTACAGTTATTGCTGTGTGCAGCATATTTCTTATGCAGAAGGTTAATGTTAATTCAGATATGTCAAAGTATTTGCCAGATAATTCATCAATGAAAAAAGGCGTTGATGTGATGGGCGAGGAGTTTCCTAATCAAAGCTCAGAATCAAGCGTAATAAGGCTTATGATTGATAATCTTGACGAGACAAAGAAGCTTGAAATATATGATGAACTTCAAAAAATTGAGAATGTAACATCAGTTGATTATGATACTGAAAGTAAAGATTACAATAAGGATGAGCATACTTTGTATGTGATAAGCAGCACATACGGATATGACTCAGATGAATTCAAACAGATAGAAGAGACAATTGATGAGAATTATTCGGAAAATTACGATTCTATTTATGCAACAAATGAAATTAAAACAGAGGGAATACCGGTTCCACTGTTGCTTCTTGCGCTGGCTATCATGCTTATAATTATGATACTTATGTGTGGTTCCTACATTGAACCATTTATTTTCCTGCTTTCAATTGGATTTGCAGTACTCATAAATATGGGAACCAATTACTTTTTGCCAAGCGTTTCGGAGACAACCAACTCAATAGCTTCAATACTGCAGCTTGTGTTGTCAATGGATTACTCAATAATTTTATCAAACAGATATCGCCAGTCTAAGAAACTGATTGCAAATAAGAATGAAGCTATGAAGGATGCGGTATATACAGCTATTCCTTCAGTATGCAGCAGCTCGCTCACAACAATTGTTGGATTGCTTGCACTTGTATTCATGAGCTTCAAGATAGGCGCAGATCTTGGTATAGTTCTTGCAAAGGGCGTATTAATTAGTTTAATATGCGTATTTACAGTACTGCCACCATTGCTTCTAATATGTGAAAAGCTAATACAGAAAACAACAAAAAATGCACTTACAATTCCAATGGATGGTCTTGCAAAATTAAGCTTTAAGGGAAGATATGTAATCTCAGGATTATTTGTACTTATTTTCGTGGGAGTATTTATCGCAAAGGGCGGCTCAGGAATTTCTTACAGCATGCCGGCCAAGGATGATGTATCCAAGGTATTTGCAAAGACAAACACAATTGTTCTGATGTATGATAATGATGACGAGAATAAGATAAATGAAGTGATTGACAAGGTCCAGGCAGAGGAGAATGTTTCATCTGTCAATTCATATGGAACAACAATTGGAAAAACATACTCGGCAGCAGAGCTTGCAATGGTTATGCAGGGAATGGCTGGCAATTCAGATACAGGTATGTCGCTGAATGAAACAGTTATGCAAATGCTTTTCTATGATGCATTTGGTGATAGAAGCAATGAAAAAATGACAATGGAACAGTTGATAGGATTTCTTCAAAATCTTATGACAGATGAACATTCAGAATTTGCAGGTGAGATGGATGATGAAACCAAACAACAGCTTCAACAGTTTAGTGCAATGAAAGATAATCCGGTATACACTCAGGAGTGCACAGCTGAGGAAATGAGCCAGATATTTGCCGGATTCACTGATAAGTTTGACGCTTCATACATTAATCTTTTATACGAATTATACTTTACCAATGTCAATTATGATGATTTATGGAAAATGTCAATTGAACAATTTTGTACACAAATATCATCATCAAAAACATTTGCATCACTTCTCGATGATTCGATGAAAGAGCAGATGTCAGGGATGATGGAGAGTCTTGCAGAAGGTAAGGCTCAGATGGTTGGCGAGAATTATTCAATTGCTGCAATCAACACTTCATTTATTGATGGCAGTGAGGAATCACTTGATTTTATGGAATCCCTTGAAGATAATTGCGATGAAATATTAACAGGTAAATATTACTTAATTGGAAATACACCTATGGCATATGAGATGTCACAGACCTTTGGAAATGAACTTAACAAGATTACAATTATCACAGCAATAGCCATTTTTATTGTAGTTATGATTACCTTTAGATCACTGACAATTCCACTGATTTTAGTACTTCTCATACAAAGCTCAGTGTATATTACGATGGTAGTTATGAGAATGATGGGCGTAAGCATGTACTACATGGCACTGCTTATAGTACAGAGTATTCTTATGGGAGCCACAATAGATTATGCCATTGTATTTACCAATTACTACAGGGAAAAAAGAGCGGACAGAGATATTTTGCCAGCCCTAAAGAGCTCATATAAGGGTTCATTTAGAACCATCTTAACATCCGGATTAATTATGGTATTTGCCACATGGATTGTCGGATACGCATTTGCAGATCCGGCTATAGGCCAGATATGCCACATTATTTCAATCGGTGTTGTGTGTGCGCTTGTCATGATACTTGGGTTCCTTCCGGGAATACTTGCAGCACTTGATAAGCTGATCATTTCAAAGAAGAATAAATAGTCAATAATTATATCCTATGCCAGATGATAAGTTGGCATAGGATATTTTTAACTCAATCGTAGAAATTCCTGAGAAATGGTTGTATAATTAATGTAGCATAATGCGCATTTTTATAGGAGAATATATAATGAATGAAAAATATCAGGAAATGGAAAGAATGAAGGAGCAGCTTTTAGAGACGACAGACTCCATGCATGCAGCCATTGAAGCAGCCGGAATCTATTATTTTGAATATTATCCGGATTATGGCTATGCACTTCAGTTTAATGGACGTGAGGATTTTGAACTAAATGAAAGAGAAGATAACTATCCTGAGTGCTGGTTTGACAAGAAGATAACCCACGAAGAGGATGAACATATATTAAGAGATGCATTTGCCAGGCTAAAGGAAGGCTCAGACAAGGAAAACTGCACGGTTAGAAATTATATTAATGGAGAATACAGGTGGAATTACTATAATTTTACAACAATTTACAACTCATCAGGAATTAGAACAAAGGTTGTGTTTACCGCACAGGATGTAACTGATATGATGAAAGTAAAGGAGCTTAATCAATCCTATAATAAGCTGTATAGCAGAGTTCCCGGATGGATATTTACCTGTCAGGATGATAACATGTGGACAATGCAGCAGACTAATGCCCATATATTTTCTTTGACAGGCTATACTGAAGAGGAATTCAGACACCTCTTTAATTCAGAAGTAGGCAGACTGATACCTGAAGAATACCATCATATGATACACAGACATATTCAGATGATGAAAGAAAATGGAAACGGTTCATCTGCCAATTATGATGTTCCTATTGTTGATAAAAAAGGCAGTCTGGTGTGGATAAATGTCAATATATACTGGGATGGCAACGAGAACGATGGAATGCTGTATGTGGTATGCAGCGACATATCTAAGCTTAAGGCGCATGAAGAGGAATTACTTGAAAGCAACACGATGTATAAGCTGACAACAGACAATGCCAGAATAAGTTTTTGGAAATATGATATACAGAACGACATCATGTACAATACAGAGGGTGCGGAGAAATACCATGTTGGAGACAAAACAATACATAATTTCATACCATTTGTACTCCAGTCCAACTCAATAAGAAGCGACTCCATAGAAGAATTTAAACATCTGTATGAAAGAATCAAAGAAGGAGAAGAGAGTGCCAGTGCCGACATATGGTATCGCAAGCGTGATAACTCGGGCTGGTGGTGTGAGAGAACAAACTACTCAACCATATTTGATGAAAATGGACTACCGGTTAAGGCATTTGGAATCGGAAGTGACGTGACAGAGCTTAAGAATGCAACTGAGAGAATTGAAGAGGAGAAGAAGGCACAGGAAGAGATTAACAGTGACAAGATTTTAATGAAGACACGAGCCAATTTATCAAAAGATACTGTAGAGTTAATAGAGATCAGTGATAATCTGGTAGACCACGGACATGTAAATCAATTTACCCAGGGAGTTAGAAATTTAATAGATAATGCCTATACAGAGACAGATGCAATTAAAGTTGAAGAGAAGCTTTCTGTAGAGAATATCATGCAGGCTGCTGAGAAGAATGAAATCATTGCATTTGAGTATCGCAGAAAAAACAGAAAAGGGCACAGTAACTGGGTTCAGATAACTGTGAAATCCTATATAAATTTGGAAGAAAATGATGTTATTGCATTCGTGTATATGTATGATATTAATCAGGAAAAGAGCATGAATACAATACTGAATAAGATTGCCGATGCAGATTATGAGGTTCTTGCACTTATTCACGCAGACACAGATGATATTGAAGCCATTAGAAAGGACACTAAGGATGACAATATGGTCCTTGACTACTCGTTGTCATACAGCGAGGCTATAGATAAATTTGTTGACACCTATGTAATAGAAGAGGATAAGCAGCAGGCGCTTGAAGCTTTTGATATAAGGAACATAATGAACAGACTTGAGGAAAATCCAATATATGAAATATCATTTGGAACTCATGGAAACAGCTTATATCAGAAAAAATGGGAATATGCATATTTTGATGAGACTAAGTCAACAATTATTTATTCGAGAACTGATATTACACAGGTATTTGTTGAGCAGGAAAATCAAAAGCGGGCACTTCATGATGCACTGATGCAGGCAGAAGAGGCAAGCAATGCCAAGACTAATTTCTTATCAAGGATGAGCCATGAGATAAGAACGCCAATGAATGCAATTATTGGAATGAACACGATTGCGACACAGGTTGCGGATGACCCTAGAGAGGTTAGAGATTGTCTTGCAAAAATTGGAATATCAGCAAGATTTCTATTATCACTGATTAATGATATCCTTGATATGAGTAGAATTGAAAGTGGAAAGGTAATAATAAGTCAACACAAATTCCCACTGGAGGAGCTGGTTCAGAGTGTCAATACAATATTCAGCGAGCAGGCGGAGAAGAGAGGAATTGATTACGACTGTGTTATAGCAAGCTTTGTATCAGATTATTATGTTGGCGATGCCATGAAGATACAGCAGATACTTGTAAATCTTCTTGGAAATGCAGTTAAATTCACAAGAGAAGGCGGAAAGGTTCAATTGATTATCCGACAGGAAAGAGTATCAAATGGAACTGCATTTATGTCATTCTCTGTAAACGACACGGGAATTGGAATTAGCAAGGACTTTCAGGACAAAATGTTTGAGCCATTTGAGCAGGCAGATACGTCGACTACATCACCATATAAGGGCACAGGCCTTGGACTGGCAATAGCCAAGAACCTTATTAACATGATGGGTGGAAGCATACAGGTACACAGTATCGAGGGAATTGGAACAGAATTTGTGGTAAGAATTCCTCTTGGATTATGTGAGGAAGAAGAGGTATATCATAAACTCAACATAAATATGTCAATTGATAAGCTGAAAACACTTATAGTTGATGATGATGTAACAATTTGTGAGCATACTAAGCAGCTGCTGGCTGAAATAGGAATGAAGGCAGAGTGGGTTGAGAGCGGATATCGTGCAGTGGAGATAATTCAGAAAAAATGGGACAATAAGGAATTCTTTGATGTTGTATTGCTCGACTGGAAGATGCCGGATATGGACGGAATAGAGACAGCTAGAAAGATAAGAAAAATAGTTGGAGATGACGTTACCATTATTGTAATGACAGCATATGACTGGGCTGAGATAGAGATGGAGGCCAAACAGGCAGGTGTAAATCTTCTCGTTACAAAACCGCTTTTCAAATCATCGATTATATCAGTATTTGAGACAGCATTCCACAACAGGGAAGAAAAAACAGTGCGTGAAATTGAGAGAGAATATGATTTCACAGGAAAAAATATACTGCTAGTCGAGGACCACATACTTAATGTAGAAATAGCCAAAAAGCTGCTCAAAATTAAGAATGCACAGGTTGATGTTGCAGAAAATGGACTGAGGGCAATTGAAATGTTTACAGAAGCGAAGGATGGCTTTTACGATGCAGTTCTTATGGATATCAGGATGCCAATTATGGATGGACTTACAGCGACAAAATCCATTAGACATCTTCGCAAGGAATACGCTGCAACCGTGCCAATCATCGCTATGAGTGCAAATGCATTTGACGAGGACGTGGAGAAATCAAAAGAAGCAGGAATGAACGAACATTTATCTAAACCTATAGAACCACACATGCTGTATGCCGCACTTGAAAAATGGTTTCAAAAGGGGAAAAACGAAAATGAAAAGAATTTTGATAATTGAGGATGATGTTAGTGTTAGAGATGAACTTAAGGAAATGCTGACAAACTCAGGATATGATGCCTGCATACTCAGTCACTTTGAAGATTCCAAGAATGAGATTCTGGCTATCAGGCCGGATCTTATTCTTATGGATATAAATATTCCATATATAAATGGAGAGATTCTGCTTAAGGAGCTGCGTAGGGAATCAGATGTTCCTGTTATTATGGTGACGAGCAGAAGCAGTGAGACTGACGAGGTCTTGTCAATGAGCTATGGTGCAGATGACTATGTAACTAAGCCATACAATCCAACAATATTATTGCTTAGAATTGCGGCAATATTCAGAAGATTTGAACGGCAGGGAGACACGATAAGTTACAATGATCTTGTGATTAATCCTGGAAAGGGAACCATAACCGGGGAATCAGAGGAGATACTGCTTACAAAAAATGAGATGATAATATTTATGAATTTATATAACAACAGAAATAGGATTGTGAGCAGGGATGAGCTGATGACAGATTTGTGGAATAATGATGAATACATTAATGATAATGCACTCACCGTAAATATCAGCAGACTTAGAGGCAAGCTAAAGGATATAGGCTACGGTGATATGATAGAAACAAGAAAGGGGCAGGGATATATTTTACTATGAAGCTTGGAAAATATTTAGCAGATAAGGCTCTTGAAATAGGACTGTGCGTGGCAATGTATGTCATTATTTTGCTTATGATGCTGGCATTCAAATGTGACATATCACTAATAGCAGCAATAACACTTGTAATGCTTGTTACAGGTGTTATTTTAGTATGTCATGAATATTATCGAAGAAGAAATTTTTACGAAGTATTTTTAGATAACTTAAAAAAACTTGATAAGAAATATTTGGTGAGTGAAACAGTAAATCAGCCTTCATTTTATGAGGGGAAAATACTTGTGGAAAGTCTGTATGAAATAGATAAGTCCATGTGTGAAAATGTGAAAATGTACGAAAGTAATATAAATGATTTCAAGGATTACGTGGAAATGTGGATACATGAAGTCAAGATTCCCATAGCAAGTCTTGTGCTGATGGCGCATAACCACAGAGAACAATTTGACACAAAGGCTGTAGCACAGATAAGGCGAGTGGACAACTACCTGGAGCAGATACTATATTATGTCAGAAGCGAAAATGCTGAGAAGGATTATTTGATAAAAGAAACAAGTCTGGCGAAAGCAGTTAGTGATGTTGCTGTGAAGAACAAAGATGATTTGCTGGATAATAATGTTTCATTCAGTACAGAAGGCTTAAGCCAGGTGGTATTAACTGATGGAAAATGGCTTGAGTTCATGCTTAATCAGCTTGTGAACAACAGCATTAAGTATAGAAGAGATTCAGATGCTCAGATTAAAGTAGCGGCAAAAGAGAACAATAAGAATATTGAGCTGTCAGTGTGGGATAATGGTATTGGCATTCAGGCATCAGATTTGTATCAGGTATTTGACAAATCGTTTACAGGAAAGAATGGCCGTATAAGGTCTAAATCAACAGGGATGGGTCTGTATATAGTTAAGAAGCTGTGTGATAAGCTGGGACACAGGCTTGCCATTGATTCAGTGGAGGGCAGCTACACCTGTGTGAAAATCACTTTTTCAAGAAATGAATATTTTGATGTGGTTAAGTAATATTACAAAATTGTAATGTTATGTAATATTAGAAAAACGACAGAAAATGAGATGTGAGGTAGTATAATCTTGTAAAACATATAGGAAAGGTGATAGTTAAAAATGAAAGAAATTTTAAAGATTGATAAAATCGAGAAATATTATGGGAACAAATCAAGTCTAACAAAAGCACTTGACAACATCTCATTTGATGTAGATGAGGGTGAATTTGTTGCCATAATGGGAGCCAGCGGTTCAGGTAAAACAACGCTTTTAAACTGCGTTTCAACAATTGACAAGGTAACATCAGGACATATTTATGTTGCAGGAGACGATATCACATCCCTCAAGGGTAACAGCCTAAACAGATTCAGAAGAGAAGAGCTTGGATTCATTTTTCAGGACTTCAATCTTCTTGATACACTTACTGCCTATGAAAATATAGCGCTTGCACTTTCAATTCAAAATGTTGGTGCGAAGGAGATTGACACGAGAATAAGAAAGGCTGCGAAGGAGCTTGATATAAC
Organism: uncultured Lachnospiraceae bacterium; assembly: GCA_964492545.1. GTDB lineage: Bacteria > Bacillota > Clostridia > Lachnospirales > Lachnospiraceae > RGIG1934. The sequence goes on along the minus strand of CAZBKO010000027.1, from coordinate 10,892 downwards.
AGAGGTTCTTGCAAAATATCCATATCAGATGAGTGGAGGTCAGAAACAGAGAGTTGCATCAGCCAGGGCAATAATTACCAATCCTAAGCTGATTTTGGCAGATGAACCAACAGGTGCACTTGATTCAAAATCATCAAAAATGCTGTTGGAGAAATTCACATTTTTAAATACGGAGCTTAATGCAACACTTCTTATGGTAACACATGATGCATTTACAGCCAGCTATGCCAGCCGTGTTGTGTTTATTAAGGATGGAAAGCTGTTTAACGAACTGCACAAGGGTGAGTCGTCAAGAAAAGTATTTTTTGATGAAATAATTGACGTTGTCACATTGTTAGGAGGGGATTTAAGTGATGCTCTGTAGATTATCCCTCAAAAATATAAGAAAAAGTGTTAAGGATTACGCAATTTACTTTTTTACATTGATACTCGGCGTGGCAATATTTTATGTGTTCAACTCAATTGAAAGCCAGACAGTAATGATGAACGTGTCAAAATACACCTACCAGATTATCGATATGATGAACAGCATTTTATCAGGTGTAAGCGTGTTTGTGTCCTGCATTCTCGGATTCCTGATAATATATGCGTCAAGATTTCTCATAAAGAGAAGAAACAAGGAATTTGGAATTTACCTGACCCTTGGTATGAGCAAGAGAAAGATTTCACTTATTCTCTTTTTTGAAACATTATTTATAGGAATTATTTCACTGGGAGTAGGACTTTTAGTAGGCGTGTGTCTTTCACAGCTTATGAGTATACTTGTTGCAAACATGTTCGAGGCGGATATGACAAGATTCAAATTCGTATTTTCTTCTTCAGCATTTGTAAAAACAATAATATATTTTGCAATAATTTACTTATTTGTAATGGTGTTTAACACAATTAATGTCAGCAGATGTAAGTTGATTGACCTTCTTCATGCAAATAGAAAATCAGAGAAAATCAAGCTTAAGAATCCGGCAGTGTGCACAGTGATTTTTATCGTCTCTGCAGCAGTTTTAGGCTACGCATATTATCTGGTAACCGGCGGCATAGAGAAGATGGAGAGCATGGAGGAAATACTAATTCCCATAGCACTTGGCAGTATTTCGACATTCTTTATTTTTTGGTCACTGTCAGGACTGCTTCTTAGGATGTTTATGAGTGTTAAGAAATTGTACTACAAGGACCTAAACAGCTTTACCCTTAGACAAATAAGCAGCAAGATAAATACAACAGTGTTTTCCATGACAATTATCTGTCTTATGCTGTTTGTTACAATATGTGTATTTTCAAGTTCGCTGTCACTTAAGAATTCCCTTACAAGTAATCTAAAGACCTTGGTTCCATCTGATATTCAGGTGGAGAAATATGTTGATAATAGTGAGAAGGATAATGATTATCATATATCAGCCAGGGAGCTAATTGAAAAATACAATTTTGATACAGAGAAATACTTTAAGGATACAGTTGAATTTAACGTATACAGCACGGAAGAATTGACTATGAGAAAAGCACTTGGCTCTCACTATGAGGAGATTATAAAGGATTATCCATATCTAGCATATAATGAGAGTGAGGAACAGATAGTAAAGGTTAGTGAGTATAATGAGCTTGCGAAATTATTTGACATGGATGAAATAACACTTGATGGCGATGAATATGCTGTGGTAGCAAATTTTAAGGCATGGGTTGAAATCAGAAATGATGTGTTAAAGGATTCGCCGGAAATTACCATAAATGGCAATAAATATAAGCCTGCTTATGATGAATGTAAAGATGGATTTATATATATGAGTTCTAATTTCATTAATATGGGAATATTTGTTGTTCCGGATGATGCAGTTATTGATTCAATGTGTTGTGAGAGTATGCTTACCGCCAATTACAATGCTGACAAAAGACAGGAGAGAGAGGCCATTGAAGATAGGATTGATGAGATGAAGGATTATTCGCCCAGCCATGTTGTTTATCCTGACATAATGACAAAAATGGAGACATATGCTGAAAGTGTAGGACTTGGAGCGATGGTTACATTTATTGGATTGTATCTTGGAATAATATTCCTGATTTCCAGTGCCGCGATACTCGCACTTAAGGAGCTGTCTGAAAGCAGCGATAATAAGGAAAGATTCAATATGCTCAGAAAGATTGGCACTGATGAGAAAATGATAAATAGGGCTTTGTTTAGACAGATTGCAATATTTTTCATGTTTCCATTGCTGATTGCAATAATTCATTCAATATTCGGAATTAAGTTCTGCAACTTCATTTTATCAACCTTTGGAGATGAGCATTTGCTTCCATCACTTGCAATGACATCTGTATTTCTAGTGGTAATATATGGCGGATATTTTGTGATAACATATCTGTGCAGCAAGAATATAATCAAAAATAATTAAGTATGTATTAGCACGAAAAAAGAATCCCGGTAAGGCAATGTCATTAAGTTAAGGTGATATGAAATACTTCCAAAACAGAACTATCACATTTTTGATGTTGATGGTTCTGTTTTTCTTTTCTGTCATGGATTTTTTGTATCACAAAAAGACAGATTGTGTATCTGTCAAATAAAAGATATAATTGTTTTTGATTAAGCAACTCTATATAGAAAACTTACAGTGGCTTGAGGTTTGACTTTGCGAGGGTCTTTTCTATTAAGCCTTACCGGTAAAACATGTTTTTCTATCAACTTGATCACAGTGGGTGGACTTAGTTGTCGTTTGTGTCTGAGATATTCTCTACAGATATATATGGCAATAGTGAAGTTCACCTGTTTTGTTTTATTCTTCTTTGCTCTTAGCTGGATTACATGAGTTGTTATTAGCTCACAGTAGTTGTACAAAAGTAATCTTGCAAATATTTCTTGTTTTATATAATCGACTTTTCTAGCATGAAAATTTGTTAACCCAATGGCATATTTTAATTCTCTAAATGAGGTTTCGATTCCCCATCGAAGTTGATATATTTCTTTTATTTTATCAACAGGGAAATCAAATCTATAAAGATTCGTAGCAACAACTTCATATGATTCTTCACTAATTGCAAATCTAGTAATGCGGAATGACAACGTATAAGTGTTATCACTTCCTGGTGGAAGATAATCAAACATTTGATTTATAGGCATAAACTTATATCCACATGCTTTTGCTTCTTTCGTCTGTTTTCTTGTAAAAGTAATTGTTACATCTGTATCAAAAGTATCTTTCGCAGGGAGTTTTAGTTTAGATAAAATTCCGGTACTGTTAACATCCTTCATTCTTATGGCAAACTTCCATCCTTTATTTATAGCATGAGCCATGAGGTTATAGTTTTCATATCCTCTGTCAGCAACTAAAATTGCATTAGATAGGGGAGATCTTTCAAGCATATTTATACATGCTCGAGTTTCGTGATATTCAGATGCTGTTTGAACGATTGCATCTAGATAGACCCTATTTAATACATCATAAAAAGCATTCAAATGAAGATGATTTGTTATTGTACCAAATTGATTTGATAACCATGCTGTTTCTGCATCGTTTGGATTTGTTGTAATATTAAGGTTGCTGCCATCACACGCAATAAGCTTATAACCTAGATAGTCATTATTTTCAGGTATATTTTTATTTGTAAATGTTTTAAATAGGTATTCAAATGCCTCCGGTAATACTTTCAATCTTTGCTGTGTGTAAGCCGAAACAGTAGGAGTATTTACAGCAAAATCAAAATAATCTAAAAGTTCTTTACTCATGGTGCATCCACCTGAATTCATAGTTATTCCAACAAAGGTTTTAAAATCAATTTTTCTGTTTCTTGAAAAATCTTTACTAGGATTTCTAAGAAAAGGTGAAGGATTAGCTGCTAAATCTGATACCAAAGTTTCGAGTGATTGGGTGATGTTTTCAATAAAATCTGACATAATATTTTTCTCCTTGCAATCAAGATGTTTCTTAATTACAAGGGCCGCTTTCACAACTTATCTGAATTTTCAGTAGTGAAAGCGGCCACATATTTGAAGTATAATGTCAACTGTTTTTGCAAAATAAAAAGACCCCTATACCATTTCTGATATAGGAATCTTAATTTGTCCCCTTAACTTAATGACATTGCCCGGTAAGGATTCTTTTTTTGATGTGATAGGAAATTTTTGTTCTGTTATTGAGCATCAAGACTCCATAGATTTCGAATCTGAGGTGCTAATTGATCATATGTCCATAGCTTTTCTGAATTGACTGTACTGTTAGGATCATTTACCTTGAAACCTTCGGATGTATATCCGGTAATTAAAATATAATGTCCGCCATCTGTAAAGTCACCAGGTCCAACTATACATGCAATTAATTTGCCCTGGTCAAGAGCAGTCGTCATAGGTGTTGGCGCCAGTGGAAGTTCAATTACTTCAAGACCTAAGAGAGGTCCGCCTTCACTGAAGAGTGTCCACTGTGTTCCACTTGTGGTAGTGCTGTAGCCGTGCTCCTCGCTGAACTCACCAATATACTTTGGAGTAAGTGATGTGTCACCCAGCAAGTAAATGGAAGCCATTGACAGGCATGTTGGTCCACAGCCTGTAAGTCCAAACACATCTCCGGCATAAATATTATAGCCCCAGCGCTTATCCCATTGATTAAGATATGGAACAGTAGTAGTTCCGTTATATTCGCTCAAATCAATATCATGTGGCTTGTACTTCTCTTCATTATAGCTGAGAACAAAATCTTTGGCTTCAGGATGCTTGGTGTATAGCTTCTGCATATCTTCGGAAAGAGATGCCACTATTGATGATTCTTCCTCGCTGCTCAAAGATGTAGGTTCAGGTGTGTCAGGTTCATCATTATTCGAAGCTGTATCAGGTTCCGGCTTGTTATGGTTGACTGCTTCAGTGGTAGGATTCTTATCTATAACTGTTGCTGTGTCCTTAGGTTCAGAGGTCTTAAGTTTAATTAGAACAATAACCAATAATAATAAAAATACTGCTATTGTTGGGTAGAAAAGCATGCGGATATTATTTCTGCGTCTTCTTCTGCGTCTTCTGCGACGTCGTGTATTGTTTGATGTCTGTGCCATTTTCATTAGCTCCTATTTTTAAAAAAATTATACTACAAAAATGTATCTAAATTGTACCAAAACTGTAATAAATCTCTAACAGTAGATTATACTATAAATTTGTCCATTCGCAACAAAAAGTATGTAAAATACATTGAAAATATATGTGTCAGGATGTAGAATTAATAATATAAATGAGCAAATACTTAATATGGAGGTACCTATGGAAAAGAGAACACTGTTAATTGCAGATGATGATGAAATGAGCAGAACAATTATCAAAAAGTTTCTTAAGAATTATTTTGAGGTGTTAGAAGCTGAGGATGGTGCAATTGCCTGTGACATCATAGAATCTACACATGTAGATGTTATGCTTCTTGATATTGTAATGCCCAATATGGATGGAATAGAAGTACTCAAGAGAATAAGAGCTAATGATAAGTACAATAATATAGGGATTCTTGTTGCTACCTCAGTTAAGGAGAAGACAGAGAGAAGAGTGTTATCACTCGGTGCGGATGATGTTGTATCGAAGCCTTATGACCCAATCGTAATTGAGAAGAGATTACATAATATTTTGGCAGCAAAGTATAGCACAGAGGGAACTAATGCTTCAGCGCACGATACTTTTAATGCTAAAGAGATGGAAAACATTTGCAAGAGACTTCATTCGATTGCTGAGATTGTAGACAAGAATATGGATAATGAACATCTGGTTCGCGAGATGATGGTGGATATTCATAGAGAAGCAGATAAGTTAGCACAGACCTACCTTAAATAATAACCGGAAAGGTGTGATAGATATGGAAACAACAATGCTTATTATTGATGATATAGAAATGAACAGAGAAATACTTCGTGTACTGTTTGAAGATAAATACGCGGTTTTGGAGGCTGAAAGTGGCGAGGAGGCCGTGGAAGTCTTAGAGAGATGTCAGGACAGTATTGACGTAATATTACTTGATTTACTTATGCCTGGTATGTCAGGATTTGATGTTCTTAAATGGATTAGAAATCAGGATTATTGCAAGGACACACCTGTAGTTGTAATTACAAGCAGCGGTGCTATGCAGGATCAGGTAAAGGCTTTTGATATGGGAGCCAATGACTTTGTTAACAAGCCATTCGTACCTGAAATAGTTATATCAAGAGTTGATAATGTACTCGCTTCCCATAGAAGAATGATGTCAGTGGAATTAGAGGCACAGAAGCTTAAGGTTAAGTCAGAGCTTGATCAGATGACAGGTCTGTATAACAAGACAACTGCTGAAGTCACAATTAACGAAACCCTTAAAAAGATTCCTGATAGAATGCATGCAATGTTTGTAATAGATATAGATAATTTTAAGTCAGTCAATGATACTTCAGGACATCTTGCAGGTGACCATGTTATTAAGATTATTGCGGATTTGATTTCGAGCCTGTTTAGAAAGTCAGATATTGTGGGACGTATTGGCGGAGATGAATTCATAGCTATGATGGTAGATGTACCTTCGATGAACATAGTTCACTCAAAGGTTAACGAACTCATTCAGATTATGAAGTATAAGCCTAACCTTACAATACCAGAGAATGTAACCTTGAGTATTGGTATTGCTTCAAGTGATGGAAGGGAAACTACATATGATGAACTGTTTAAGAAAGCTGACAGTGCGTTGTATGAGGCAAAACAGGCAGGCAAGGCATGCTATAGAGAATATGGGGTGGAAGCAGTCAGTGTCAATGACCATACAAGACCATCAGTATTACTCTTAAGTAGAAATAGAAGCGTGTGCAGTATTATTCAGTCAATGATTCCTGTGGAAGTGAGAGTTATTGAAGCAATTTCTGTGGATAGACTGGCATTTGTACATCCACTTGATATTGACAGTATCAGAGCTATATATGCAGATGTTTCTGATAGTGAAGATGATGGCTCAGAATTTTTTGCCAAGCTCAAATCTTTTGACTGGGTAAAAATGGATAAGGTCATGGCAATATGCGAAGAAGGAAATGTACAACAATATATGACCGCACTGGGAAACGGGGTTTCCGATATGATTACAGCACCACTTGACAGTGCAGCCTTTAAGAGAAGAATAATTAAACAGCTTGGCAGTGAGAACTAATTGGAGATGACAAGACTGTTCATTCCCATCTGCTCATACCGCAGAGTGACGATTGCCTGGTTATATGCCACAATATCTCCGTCTGATAGTGGGTCAGCCAGATAATAGTTTTCAGAATCATAGCCGCATAATACCATACAGTGTTCCATGGCAGTCCAGGTATAAGGATTGCCATTTTCTAAATAATAAGAAAAACCAGTACGAGGTTCTGCCATTTCTGTTGTCACCCACAAAAGAACAGGAATATCATTTGATATATATGAGGATACAAGGGTGTTAAGGGGAAGTGATGTGGTATTGGTGATAGTTAATTTGTTAGAATTTGGATAATTATCATTTATCATATTATTGCAGGCATCTGATATTACATTTGGAAAACAGCCAAGACTGCTGTTATCATAGGGGTCTCCGGCAAACATAATATTTGGGTCAGGTCCATACACAATATCGCCATAGGTATAGAAATTAGATGATGGCAGATAGCTTTGAATAAATTCATCAGGTGATATATTTACTCCCAGATAATTAAGAACAGTTGTCGCACTTACAGCCTCGCAGCCTGTTGGAATTCCTTCCTGGGATATACCAAGGATATCGATAATATGTGAATCTTCAGTCGCAGTTGAATTTGAAACAGACATTATTTTCTTTGATTCACACGCAGGGTATTCTGTAGTGGTGTGATAAGTATGATAAGTGATAATGTTTGTTGCACTGTATACACACAGAACAGCACACAGGCTAATAATAAATTTGATACAAAGAATTTTGATATACCGCATTTTTCGTTTTTGTTTTCGTGTCATATAAAAACACCTCCTTATTAAGATAAAAGAATCTTAACAGGGAGGTGTTTCTAAATCCCATCATCGATGTATCAATGTTGTATCAATTTAGTAATTAAATTGGATGGCGTTGAAAATGCAATACTTGGATTGTAGGAGTATATGCATAGCTCATTTGGTGAAACGAAGCTTTGAGACATAGAATATGTCCAGTTATCAACATCTGCGTAATATTTTTCCAGTGAGCTTATGAATTCTTCTTCAGTATTTTTCAGGTATTCCTCATCAGCTTCAGATTCTATTGCTTCAGAAACTGGATAATATTGAATTGACCCGGAAAATGAAATTATTTTCATTGATTCAAGATCAAATAGCAGGTGTCCGTATACTTCCTCGGAACTATATGTGTAGAGGCCTACATTATAGGAAAATATGTCGGAGGAGGTTGTGTTAGTTATTCTGTACACGTTAAAGCTGTTGTAGCTGCTTAGAAACAGTTTGGAATATACTATACCATATTCGTAATTTTCCGGTAAAAGAGAAACAATCGAATTCATTAAATCCGGTGAATAATCCTGGGCTTTGCCGCTGTATTTGTCTGTAACGTCGATGCATAGACTATTATCCGTCAGCAGTGCATTAATCTTGTCATTGAACGTAACGTTGACCGATGGAGCAAGACTGTAGGAATCGGTTATTGATGACTTGACAAGCTGTTTATCACTATTTTTGTAGTAATATTTTGGAAAGATAAGAATTGTATATGTAAGCAGTATAATGATTGGTATTATGCTATATTTTTTCATTGTCATCCACCTTTCCCTGTAGTGATATTTTTGAAACAGTAACTGTAGTGCCTTTGCCAAGCTCACTTTCTATAGTCAAAATGGCATCATGCAGTCCGATGATTTTTTTGGAAAGAGCAAGACCAAGACCGGCGCCACCAAGCTTTCGTGAACGCGATTTATCTACCATATAAAAAGGTTCGGTAATCTTTTTGATTTGATCGGCTGCAATACCGGTGCCGTTATCTGCAACAGAAATCTGATAGCTGTCAGCCTGAAGCAGTCCGGTAATAGTGATTGTTGTTGCCGGCTGTGAGGCTTTGCAGGCATTATCAATAAAATTAAGAATTGCAGTTGAAAATAACGAAGGCTCAATAAAAATAGTAGATTTATGTATGTTATATTTAATTTCAACAGAGTACTTTTTTGAAAGAAACTCAGTAGTTTTTTCTATTCGCTCAAAGAAAGCAGATGTGTCAACACAGACCTTTTCGAATGTTTGCTTATCCATGACAATCAGGTCTAAAAGATTAAAGGATAGCTGTTCAAGCCTTGTGCCCTCGCGGTACATGTATTCGCCATATTCTCGCCGCTTTTCGGGGGACACATCATAGGTTCGGAGAAGGTCGCCATAGCCTATGATTGATGTTAAAGGCGTTTTAATTTCATGTGTAAAATTAGCTATGAATTCTTCCTGCTTTTCAATCATACTGTTTAGGGAAGCAATGTGGTCCTTAGTATTTTCAGACATTATGTTCAGTGTCTTTGCAAGGGACACAGCTTCATATGATTTCATGTGACGTATATCTTCTGGCACAATAATGTCGTAATCTCCATCTGCAATGGCTGTTGCGGCATCTGTCAGCATCACGATTGGCTTTGATATTCGCTTCGAAAATATGAATGAAACAATTGCCATAATGGTTGCAATGATAATAACCATTATTTGATAAATATGATAAAATTCGAGTCTTCGCTCTTCAACCTTTGTAAGATTGTATGTGTTTACGATGTACATTGATTCAAATCTGCTTACAACCTGAATGCATTTATGCGAATTGTATGTCGTTATGTGACTGACAACGGCGTTCTTGTCCATTGATTCAATGTTGTATTTCTCATTGGCAGATTGAAAGCTGCCAATATATGCCGATTGGTCAGAGTTGGTAAGGCTGTCAGTAAATGATTTCGTTCCGTATGATATGTAGGTATCATCATAGACCTGATATATCGAGGTTACAAATGCATACATAGACTTGTTGTCGTCAAGAGCCTTTGTAACAGCATTGTTATAGTCATTTTTGTAGATGGAATTTATCAGGATAAAACAACCAGCCCCCACAGTAATCATGACAAGACAGTATACGAAAAAGAAAATTTTCCAGGCAAATTTCATAGTGTCTCCTTATATATGTATCCGACCTTATAAACGGTCTGAATGTGATTATCCAAATGCATTTTCTTTCGAAGTCTCTGTATATGAAGGTCTACAGTTCTTGTGTCAATCTGATATGAATCATGCCATATTTTTTCGTATATTATTTCTCTATACAGGGCAATATTCTTGTTGCGCACAAGAAGCACGAGAAGTTCAAATTCCTTGTAGGTCAATTCAATTAGCTTGCCGTCTCTGGTTACGGTGCGTCCTGAACAGTCAATAACTATGTCAAGAGTTTGGAGAATATCACTGGACTTACTGTATCTTCGCAGTACTACTTCAATTCGTGCAACAAGCTCGCCTGTATCAAAGGGTTTCACAATGTAATCCTCAGCACCAAGCCTAAGTCCGCGGATTCTATCCTTGACATCAGCTTTGGCAGTAAGAAAAATAACAGGAATATTATATTGTTTAATATATTCTATCAATTCAAATCCATTTATTTCAGGAAGCATCACATCCAGTAGTACAAGGTCGTAAGTGGATGATTCTATCATATCAGCAGCGCTTTTTCCGTCATAGGCACAATAACAAGTGTAGCCTGCACAGCTTAAGGTCTCGTGGATTAGGTTTGCAATTGGTTCTTCGTCATCTACTACAAGAATATTTATCATAATGGTATTAGTCCTCCTTCACCACATTAATTATTACAAATGCTTGTATCAAAATTGTATCACGAATTACCCTGTCAGGTCAAAGACTCTATGCGTTGATTCAGCTCTGAAAGGTAAACCACTTTATATTATCCCGATTTCTCACAAAACAGCAA
>CAZBKO010000026.1:0-24587 GCA_964492545.1 uncultured Lachnospiraceae bacterium | reverse complement strand
TATTTCTTGTCGTTTATCTCGTTGCTCACGAGCGACTTGTATATAATATCAGTTTAGAGCTTATCTGTCAACAACTTTTTTCATTTTTTTATTGTATTGTTAAAATCATATGTATTAAGCTTTTGTCTCTGTCAGAAAAACCCCGCTGCAGGCACTTGGATTAGTACCTGCAGCAGGGTTTCAATTATTTACTTATTCAATTCCTGTCTGGCTCTTCTTCTTTTCACAAACCATATAATCGTTATCATCCATAATACCACCGCTATTATCACTGCTATTACTGCCGCTATCTGCCATCCATGATAGGTTGTTGCATATTTATATCCTAGGTCAGCATTAATCCTTAGAAGATTTTCTCCCGATACCTGTGACGATATATAAATGGCGTAGACTACAATTGAAGCTGCCGCAGCTGTGCATATCATACTTATAATAAATAAAATTATCATACCTACTCTTTCCTTTCGTATTTGCGAAGACAATTTTTGTTCTGTGCGCTAATATTATGATTTCTTAGCTTTCTTTTTTCGTCTTATTCCAAAAATAAATACTAATATGTATATAACCAGTAAAGCTGCTGCTATTGAAATATACAACACCAGCTTAAATTGGCTGGCTTTTTCCATTTTACATGTTACAGTCGCAGTATACTGTGATGTGTTGCCTGCTGTATCAGTCGCTACAAGCTTAATATCATTATCACCATACTCTAAGGATACCTTCTCATTGAAATATCCCTGTTTCATTGTTACCTCTTCGTTATTCAGGGTAAGGCTTGCCCCTGCTTCTGAATACCCGCTTACATATATGTACTTGTCTGATGTTACTGTATTATTTACATCCTTAGAAACTGATAATGCCGGTGCTACAGTATCTACATATATTTCCTTTGTAAATGTATTGATATTTCCGGATTCATCCATAAGCAGGAATAGAACATTATTGTTTCCATCGTTTAAATTGATTTTGTATTTACCGCTCTCTGTCTGATTTTCAAGCTTCATAGTATCGTTGATTGATGCATTAAATTTGTAATTACCGCTAAACTGTACATCAGCAGTGATGAATTGATGATTTGTTGCATTTTCTTCGACATCAAATGTAACAGTTGCCTCTGTATGTTCTACATTTTCAACCTCAAATCTCGTATATTTATCATTTCCGGTATCTCTTATAACTGCTATGTATATCTTTTTAGCATCCTTATCAAAGCTTCCGTAATAAAAATCCTTGCCTTCCATCTGCTCTTCAGCTATGAGATTGAGATTCTCATCCCACACAAAGACTTTGTACATCTCGTTTTCATTTTCGCAGAGCCAGCTTATATAATAGCCTTCATCATATTTACCGGCAGTTACACCCTGCACCTCATCAGATGCATTTGGGTTTTGATAGCTAAGGGTACTCTTTGAGTATTCCCGCTTAAACATTCCCTGATTTGAAACTCGTAAATAAAAGTGATATTCGCCTGATTTAAGTGCACTAATATCAAGCTCAATTTTGCCTTTTGATTTTCCCGTGTCACCGTAAATGCGTTCTCCATCATAACCGTAATCGTCCTTATCAGCGAACACTTCAATATAAACCTCATCAGGGCAGTCAGATATTTCATATTCAGCTATGTACTTATTGCTATTTTCCTTAACATCAAATGCTTCAATTACCATTGACTGTGGTGTCTGTCCTGCGCTTACATTTATTTCTCCCAGTTTATTTCCTGTTACATTAACAGTCCATGTACCTTTTTTTGCTGTTCCTACATTTACTATAGCTTCTCCGTTTGATTCATATACATTTTCCGAGTTTTCTTCATCACTATATGTCTTTTTATCTGGAGAAATTATTTCAACTTTTGCGATTTCTTCTTCATTTTCCCATGTAATATAGAAGATAAAATCATCATAATTTTGGTCTACATCTATTGTCATTTTTTTAGTTGCTGCATAAGTCTGTGTATTATTAAGCATAACAAATGCAGCTGTTAGAATTAATATCTGTAAATATATGTATATCTTTTTCATATGCACGCTCCATTCTAATTGCTTGATGTGTGAAATTTGTCAAAGAAGAATAAGCTTCCATCTTCCTTGTACCATAAAGACTTTGATACCTGCTTTGAGCCGTCTTTATATCCAACTGTTACAGCAGCATAATCGAAATCCCATTCCCATTCAAGCTTGACCGATGCCTCACCCTTGGAATGTATGTTAAGTGCTGCGCAATCAACATTTCCATTTACGCTGAGTGGAATTTCAGCTCCGGTAAGATTTACATTTACTCCTACATCTGTTTTTCCTTTTACCTCAATGCCAAATCCTGATAAGCCAAGTTCTGCATTTCCTGCAATATTGACACCCTTCTTGCTGATAGATGCGTCAACACCAACCTTTTCCGAGTCAAGAAGTTTAGCCTCTGCTGCAATTTTAAATTCAGGTTCAGAGAAATTAATTTCTGCACTTCCATCAATTGTGCCCAGCTCTCCCCATTGCTTGAATTTCTTGAATAATTTGTTATTTCCATCAAAGGAGCTGAACAAATCTGCTTCTGCCCCAACATTTGCCTTTAGTATAACATCCTGCGAATCATAAGCATCTGATTTTATGTTAGTTCCTAGTATATTGTATGTTTCTGGAGATACAAGCTTTTCATATGCTCCTAAAATGAGTGTAGAAAATCCCTGCATTTCACCGCCAACCTTATTAATCTCAATGATTTTGTATACTGGTATTCCAGGATTTAAGTATGCATCAAGCTTAATATGATCAGGCAGCCAGTAATATGATGACAGGCTTCCTTCAAGTCCTTCAATACCTGTTCCGCCAAATCCAGGTATTAATTTACTGAAATCAATCTCACCCGATATCTTCCAGTACTCTTTGTCTTTATCAAGAGAATTGAGTTTTACTCCAAATGACTTAATACCAAAAGTACCAAATGATATAGCATCATTAACATCAAGCTTAACTTCACCACCAAACTGCATTCCATCTGCAGTCATTGCCATGGAAAGTCCGCCATCAATAGCATTTGAAATATTGAATTTATTTGCTTCTGATCTTTTTAATACTTTTGGGTCCGGCTTGTTGGTTCCGGTTTTGTGACTCATAGAATCATCCATATCATCTACAATTTTGTCGATATCAAAGGATTTAATATCAACCTGCAGTCTGTTTGCATAAAGATTAACCTCTGCCACATCAATATCCATGATAAATGGTATAGACAAATTATAGTTCTCAACTGTTCTGTCAAGTGATGTCGTATTGGCATCAACCTCTATTCTATACTGTTTTTTCTGAATTACGTAGTCCTGTCCATTCATCACCAAATCAGCAAATGCTCCACTTCCGTTATCAGTCATCTGAGCATAGCTAATATAAAGCTTTCCGCTGCCTTCAATTGTTCCGGATTCTCCAACATATACAGATGCTTCCGATATGAGGTCAATATCAGGATTCATGTCATTTACAATGATTTTCATGTTGCCCGAACTATGTATAAATCCATTTATCATTACATTTCCGCTTGCTATTAATGTTGTATCTGATACCTGTCCAATTGAATCGGCTGTAATTGTGTTGCTTCCAAATCGTATAGATTGTGTAACTCCTGATTTGTATACAACAAATTTGCCACTGCCAATTGCCAGTTTTCCGTCGCCTGTCTTTACCTGTACATCATAACAGCCCGGCTCCATTTCACCCTTTATCCTGCCGGTGAACTGAGTTTTGCTCTCTATACTAATGTCTGTCAATGGAATATTTCCCACTGACGCCGCCATTCCTTCTTCGAAGCCTCCACCTGTTACGGTTACCTCGATGCCATCAGCTACATCCTTAATGCCAACGCTTCCAGGTGTTATGAAAGATATTCCCAATGTGTTTTCATCAATCTTTTCTATAGATTCTCCAGAATCTTCTCCGTCTGGTTTGTTAGCTTCATTAATATAGTAGTCTTTAGTTTCTGATGTGTTATATTCACTGATGCTTACTGTTAAATATCTTGGATCTGTGGATACATTTTTTTCCACTGTATATTCAAAGCAGTAATTATTTACAATATATCTTTGAAGTGTAAGATAAATGTCTGCAAGTTCTGCTGAATCAGCTGCCTTTAGGAATTTTCCTCCTGTAGCATCAGCTATGGATTTCATATAAACATCATCACATTCTCCAAATGCAACCGTATACACTGCTATATTGTTGTCTACAGCTTCATTTACTGCTGCTTCCATATCTTCTGCTGACCCATTATCAAGTCCGTCTGACATAAGTATTATTGCTCTTGTTCCTTCTTCACTCTTAAGCTCCGATAATGCGCTTACAAGTCCTGACGATATATTAGTTCCACCTGCAGCGTATATATCATTTATCTTTTGCTGTAATACCTCTTTCTTATTAGTAAGACCTTGAACAAGACTTGCACCATCACTGTAGGTTACAAGGGCCAGCTTCTGAGTATCACCATTTAAATGCTTTACAGCTTCGAGTGCAGCTGATTTGGCATTATTTATGGCAGCACCATCCATACTTCCACTCTTGTCCATTACAATAGCCATGCTTACATTTTGGCTTGCCTCATCCCTGACAAGCTTAAAGTTATCTATTTGGTATAAGGTATCAATAAGACTAAAGTCTTTCTCTGAAAAGTCTGAAGCCAGGTCAGAAGAGCCATCCTTAGTACCGTTTATGTTCACATAGGCTTTAATGCTAGGATAATTTGTTTTGTCAATTCGGCTTATGTGTATATTTATTTTGTCATACTTTAATGTGGAAGAAACATAGGAACCAAATGTTCCATTAATCGTTCCTTCATTTGATGGTACAACTCCACTGCTTTGCTCTTTGACCATCTCGTCAATTGCAGCATTAAGCTCTGCATTATACTCATCATCTGATATTTGGTTGTATTGGCTGACAACCTCATCAAGTGAATTCTTAATGCTTGAGCTTTCATTTACATCAACATTGTTGTCAATTACATCATATAAATATTTAGATGCCTTATCTCTGTCACCTGTTACTAAATATAGTTTTGCAAGCTGTAAGTCATATAATCCTGTATCATCTCCGCCCATAGGCTTTTTTGAGATAATATAATTTATAGCTCTTTCAACCGGAATATAAGCTGCTTCCTTTCTTATATCCTGTGCCTGCGAAAGTAATGAATCTATTTCTGCATTAACATTCTCATCATCACTGTCACCATACTTTTCAATTAATGCATTTGCTTCCTCTTCTTTGTCAGCAGCCTTCTTAAGTAAATTCTTGATTTCCGAATCTGAAATCTCGGTCTCATTGTCTCCATTAATTAAAATGCTTTCATTTTCATAGGCTTCCTGCGCTATAATATCTGTGTATATTATGTAATTCTCTTCGTTTCGATATTTATCTACAAGCTCTGCTGCCGCTTTCTTTGCCCTATCATAATCCTTAATATTTACATAATACTTACAGCGAAGTCTCATAACTTCTTCTGTAGCTCCATATTTATCTTCTATATTAGATATGTCTTCCTCTGATATTTCACTGATTTCTGTGCCATTTAACTTCTTATCAAGTTCATAGTCTTCTATAAATTGTTTTTCATCATCATCTGATATCTTTATCTTTTCCATGTATTCATCTATAATCTCAGTAACTTCTTCTGATGCTGTATCCAAATTCTGTACATATTCATCATTCTGAGCTGATAAATTCGTTACATATTCATTATAATCCTCTGGAATATTTTCAGTCTCACCTGAAATTCCTAATTTGTTCTGACATAAATCCATGACCTTCTGTACTGTTTCTCCATCATCTGAAGACAATTTTCCATCCTCCAGCAATTTCGAAGCTGCAAAATATCCCTGTACATAATTCTGGTCAACAAGCTCCGCCATGAGTTCAAGGATTTCTCCTTTGTTCTCCATTTCACCATTTACCTGTGCAAGCTTATTTCTAGCCTGTACCACATTTCCATCTACCAGGTACTTATAAGCCATATACAACTGTGGTTTAGTACTTTGCGGTGTATCAAATAATCCTATTGTTCCTTTTACCACTGAGCCGCAGGTCATAACAACCATAACTGCAAACAGCAGCCATTCAACAAATGAACGCTTTACTCTTAAACAAATATGTCCAAGAATATCAATCAGCAGAAACGCTCCAAATATTAGTGCCAACATCCAAAACATTTGTTTTCCTCCTTTTTCGTATATAGTATTAGTGTATATTTATTCTAGAAAAATGTAAAGAAAAACTGACCGGCAATTTTCACTGCCAGTCAGTTTTAATATTACGCTTCGTTATCACTTAATACACGACATATTGAATATGCTACACCATCATTTTCATTTAAAAGAGTTATGTATTTTGCCACATCCTTTATTCTTTCATCTGCATTGGCCATTGCGACCGTGCTTCCAAAATCCATGGATAGCATGGAATAATCATTCATGCTGTCACCTATTGCCATAACCTCACTCATATTATATCCATGGGAAAGAGCATATTTTTTTAGAGCTATTCCCTTCTGTGCATTCGCATGCGTTACTTCAATATTGGTTCTAAACGAAGACGCTGACGCCACATCCATGAGCTTATCTATTTCTGCTGCCATAAGCTCAAGCTCATTAATATCTGCTCCGCTTGCAAATACTTTAAATATCTTATTCTGAATATCCTCAATTCTATTTACCATCAGGGTTTTTTCACATAATTCCCTAAAGAAATCACTTTTTATGAATTCATCATAATCGCCTACATGAAACAATTTCAAACCTCTGGTGATTATCTCCAGCTTATCTTCTTCATTTCCTACAATGTAATTATAGTCATTTGAACAGAATCTCACATCCACATTGTATTTTTTAGATATATCATATATCTTTGATATGCTTTCTTCAGTCATATTTATTTGTTCAATTATGTTAAAATTATTATCATGAATTTCTGCACCACTTGAAAGTATGTAGTTACAGTCAAGGTCATACCTGTTAATCATTGAAACCACGTCACTATAACTTCTGCCTGTACATATAAGTATCTCAACACCACAGTCAACTGCCCTGCTAAGCATTAAACGCGTTTTGTCAGAAATTCTTTTATCACCAGTAAGTAAAGTGCCATCTAAGTCTATAGCAATTAACTTAATCATATGCTTTCATCTCTCTTATCTTCTTTCTGATTGGCAGAACAAATGTTGGTGATACGGATAACTCATCTACACCCATTTTTATAAATGTCTCTGTCAAGGTTTCGTCAGCACCAAGTTCTCCACATATTTCGACCCAGCATCCACCGGCATGTCCATTATCTACTACCATCTGAATCATTCTTAGTACAGCTGGATGATGCGAATCATAAATATTGTCCAGTTTTGAATTCTGTCTGTCGATTGCAAGTGTATACTGAGTCAAATCATTTGTGCCTATACTAAAGAAGTCAACTTCTTTGGCTAGAAGGTCACTTATCATTACTGCCGCCGGCGTCTCTATCATTACTCCCAGCTCCACTTCGCCATATACAATGCCCTGTTCAGTGAGTTCAGCCTTAACTTCCTCACATATCTTCTTAATTTCAATAACTTCATTTACAGAGATTATCATTGGAAACATTATGGATATATTTCCATATGCACTTGCTCTATATAATGCACGAAGCTGTGTTCTGAAAATATCTGTTCTATCAAGGCATATTCTTATTGCTCTATATCCCATGGCAGGATTATCTTCGTGGTCTAAATTAAAGTAATCAACCTGCTTATCAGCACCTATATCAAGAGTTCTTATAACAACCTTCTTGCCTGCCATATTTTCTGCTACAGTCTTATATGCCTGAAATTGATCATTTTCTGATGGATAATCATTTTTTTCTAAGTAAAGAAATTCGCTTCTGAATAATCCAACTCCATTTGCATCGTTTTTTAATACATTGGCTACATCAGCTACACTTCCGATATTTGAATAAAGCTTAATATGTTTTCCATCTAATGTAACGTCTTCTTTACCCTTTAGTTCTTCTAATAATGCTCTATTTCGAACAATTTCTTCTTGTTTAGTTCTAAATACAGAAAGTGTTTCTTCGTCCGGATCAATCATTAAGTTGCCGCCAAATCCGTCTACAATTGCCATTTTTCCATTCCATGTCTCATCAATTTTCACATTGATAAGTGCCGGAATATTCATAGTTCTTGCAAGAATTGCTGTATGCGAGTTGCTTGAGCCAAGCTCAGTTACAAATGCAAGCAGCTTATCCTTATCCATCTGCACTGTTTCACTAGGTGCCAAATCCTTTGCAACAATTATTACCGGTTCATCACCAATATTGCTGCCTGTATCTTTACCTGATAATATCGATACAACTCTTTCAGAGATATCTATTACATCCACTGACCTTGCCTTGAAATATTCATCGTCCATTTCAGCAAACATATTAGAGAAATTATCGCCGGTTGTGGCAACAGCATATTCAGCATTTACACTTTGAGTACTAATAATGTTCTTCACCGAATCATTATAATCCTCATCCTGAAGCATCATTCCATGGATTTCAAATACGGCTGCATTCATATCTCCAACTTTGACTACTGCCTTGACATAAAGATCATTTAGCTGCTCAATTGCCTTATCTCTCGCTTCTTCATATCTTGCTATTTCCTTCTGAATATTTGAGATTTTTTCTCTCTTTACCTGACTTGCATCCTTTGAATAAAATAATATCCTGCCAATGGCTATTCCTCTGAAAATTGA
This sequence comes from uncultured Lachnospiraceae bacterium, assembly GCA_964492545.1. Lineage (GTDB taxonomy): Bacteria > Bacillota > Clostridia > Lachnospirales > Lachnospiraceae > RGIG1934. The sequence goes on along the minus strand of CAZBKO010000026.1, from coordinate 15,850 downwards.
TTTTCCACCTAATGTAATCATATGCTTCCTCCTATAATTCCTCACCGTTAGTTGCAATAACCTTCTTATACCAATCAAATGAATCTTTTTTCATTCTACTTAAATCACCTGTTCCATCATCAAATTTATTTACATAAATAAATCCATATCTCTTTGCCATTTCACCTGTAGATGCACTTACAAGATCAATGCAGCCCCAAGGTGTATATCCCATCAAATCAACCCCATCAGCTACAGCTTCCTTCATCTGCTCAATATGCTGTTTCAGGTAATCTATTCTATATGTGTCGTGGATTTTTCCATCCACAACTTCGTCATATGCTCCAAGACCATTTTCAACAACCATAAGTGGGATCTGATATCTGTCATATATTTCATTTAGAGTATATCTAAGCCCCTTTGGGTCAATCTGCCATCCCCAATCACTTGCCTTTAGGTATGGATTCTTAAGTCCGTTTGTAATATTACCGCTTGTCTGCTCTGCATTAGGATCTTCCGATACGCAGTTACTCATGTAATAGCTAAATGTATAGAAATCAACTTTACCCCTGAGAAGAATATCTAAATCCCCCTCTTCCATTTTAATATTGATTCCATTTTCTTCCCAAATTCTTTCAGCAAATGCAGGATATGCTCCTCTTACCTGGACATCACCACAATACCAGTTCATAAGACGCATCTGCTTCTGACATTTGTTAATATCATCAGGATTACATGTGTATGAATATGATGTTATAAAGCATTCCATATTACCCATTTTAAACTGAGGATATTTTTCATGAGCTAAAGCGACTACCTTTGCACTTGCAACGAACTGATGATGAAGTCCCTGGAATCTTAACTGAGGAATATCTTTCTGCTTTGTAAAATCTTCGGATCCATCATTGAGAATTCCAAGCGAAAGGAAATTACCAAGTGGCATTGTTCCAGCATTAATCTCATTAAATGTTAACCAATATTTTACCTTATCCTTATATCTTTCAAAAATTGCTTCACAGTATCTCACATATAGGTCTATACATTCTCTTCCAGCCCATCCATTATATTTCTTAGTCAATTCAAATGGCATTTCATAATGCGAAATTGTTACCAATGGTTCGATTCCATATTTGTGACATTCATCAAATACTTCATCATAAAACTTAAGTCCAGCCTCATTTGGCTCTGTTTCCATTCCTGTTGGGAAGATTCTTGTCCATGCTATGGACATTCTAAAGGTTTTAAATCCCATCTCTGCAAACAATGCAATATCTTCCTTAAAATGATGATAAAAATCAATTGCCTCATGGCTTGGATAGAGTACATCTTCTCTCATCTCCGGAAGTATTCTTTTCGGCTGTGTATGGCTTCCATTAGTACATACATCTGAACCAGACACACCCTTACCATCAACATTCCATGCTCCCTCAAATTGATTGGCAGCAGTTGCTCCACCCCATAAAAAATCTTCTCTTAATTTCTTCATTGTTTTTTCCTCGCTTTCTTGTTGTTATATAAATGAAAAACCCAGGAATCAACATATACACCTGCATCTCTACAAGTTAATATTATGTCAATCTCCCGGGTTTTGCCTGCATTACCAGTAACAAGCCACATACGGACTGTTCTATTTATGTGTTGTTATTCGCTTAATATGAACGGTCAAATACATTAGTTCTTCTTCCGCTAAATCATAATTGAATTCTTTCTTAATAAATGTTGATATTCGTTCTGCACACTTATGTGCTTCAGCATACTGCCTCTTAATCATATTACATAATTCTTCATCCTGTGAATCCTCACAATCATATGACTTTCCACTAAATAATCTCTGAGCAAAAAACTTCAGATGTGTTACAAATCTTGAATAGTTAAGTGACTTCTCATCCAATTCAATTCCATAATGATACTTAACAATATTCATACATCCCTGAATCACCTTGGTAACATTAAGTGTCTCTTCCATATTAGTTGACCCAAGTTCTGCATTAACTATATGCATTGCAATTGAAGCTGCCTCATCCTCAACAAGTTCGATGCCTATTTCATCATTAATTATCTTAAGTCCCATAATCCCAACTTCAAATTCCTTAGGATAAAATCTCTCTATCTCCCACTTAAGCTTATTAGTAAAATCCAAATTCTTCTTATGTCTTTCAATTGCAAAGTTAATATGATCTGTAAGAGTAATATAAATGCTTCTACTTAGATCCACATCAATCGACTTCTTCGCATAGCTTATTATCTCATTAGTTAATCGCAAATACTCTATAGGCATATCTTCGACAATATCCTGAAAATGCTTAGAATCGTCATTGCTATTCAGCTTGAATATCTTCTCTATTCTGCTATCGTCAAGTTCCTGACCAGCCTTATTTCCAAAGCCGATGCCCTTACCCATAATAACTAGTTCTCTACCCTTGTCATCAATAGAACTGACTAAATTATTATTCAATATCTTCTCAATTCTCATTGATAACCTCCTGCTTAATTGGTAATAGTTGATCACTAATAATATCTGTAAAATAAAAATAACCATACACTGATATCACCAAATAGGTACAACTATTCGTTCTCAATGATGGTTATGCCTGCATTACCAGTAACACTCATAATAACTTCTAGAAACAAAATATCATATCAAATGTTACATGTCAACGCATTTTATAATTTTTGTATCATTTCTATAATATTTAAGTGGGTTTTTTGTGCATATTTGCTAATTATTCTTGTTATCAAATTCATGCATTGTCTTACTTTTTATTTCTCTTATATATCTATTCTTCACTTCATTCTGATATTTTCGACTTATATTGAATTGTGCTCCATCATTCATTTCAATATATTCACTATTAAATGCCTCAATATAATTGTAGTTTACTAATATTGATTTATGTATTCTAATAAATAAAGAAGACTTTTCCGATATTACTTTCTCGAATTCATCCACTTTACAATAGATATCTACCACTTCTCTTTTCAAATGAATACATAAAAGTCTACCTTGGCTTTCTGCATAGCATATATCATCAATATCTATTATAATTTCTTTTCTTTTAGCTATAACTGAGATTTTATTCTGACTCTTATCATAAAGCTTGATTCTATCCAATATTTCAAATATTTTATCACTACTAAATGGTTTTCTAATATAATCAATCGGTGAAGTTTTGAATACATCATACACATATTCATCATGTGATGATATATAGATAATTTTTCCCGGTCCGAGCTCATTGTTTATTCTTTCAGCTACTTCTATGCCATTGTCATTCCCCAGTTCAATATCCATAAAAAACAAATCTATATTATTTTTCTCATTCTTGACCTGAACCATCATTTCCGAAGTATCTGTAAAAGTTTTAATTACTATCTGTATTTCTTTTTTCTGAAAATACTCGTAAATAATTCGACTTAGTATATCTGTATATTTTTCTTCATCATCGCACATATATATTAATACCATATTACTCCCCATTTCCAAAGAACGCAGTTGTTATTCCGCAAACAATTATAGCACTTTCAATAGCTTTCTCTATTCTATTAATTCCTAATAATGCTAATACAATAATAAAAATACTTGCAATTAGCAATAGCTTTTTCTCTTGAATACAAAAATACTTCTTATCACCATATGATGCCTGTTTATTGTCACAGTCTACTGGTCCAATTAACACAATACATATTTGTGATACGGCAGTTATACATCTATAATATATTATGCCAAACAAATTATATTTTATCAATAGGCTGCTTAATATTACAACCATGACAGATATAGCAAAGCATACTTCTATCCTGCTACAATGCATTCCGCCCGCCACTCTTCGCAGACATATAAACATTACCATGAAGGCGACTCCAGTAACTATCTCATCAATGATTACCAATCCTAGAATTACAAAAATAAAAAACATAATTTTTAATATTAATGTAGTTATTCCATATTCATATAATTCTCTATCTTGAACACTTATCTCATTCTCCTTAATCATTTTTTCCACTATTTTTTCATATAAACGCATCTTACTACATACTACTTATCAATTTAGTTGTCTGATTCCTACTTGATGCGACATTTCCATCTCTATCTAGTGTTCGAAAGTCAACATACTCTGTTTATCATCTACATATACAAATTCGCACTGGTTAACCGGTGCGAATTTGTCATTCAAAACTATCTTTTATGTTTGAATCTTTTTATCTCAGCTGGTTCATTTGGCTGATAAAACAAAAATATGCAAAGAGAATTTGCTTCTCTCTTAAGATTTTTTTCAGCTATCTGCTTAGTAATCTTTACAATCTTTTTCATAAGTAGTCTTACTCCTTTCATTTGATATTCTCACTATATCAAACCAAGTAGTTTATTCTCATCTATGTAACAAACTGTCTACTTATATGTAAAAAACTGCATATTCAATTTAAAATTACTCTACAAGAAATATAACTTATAATTATGATTTTTCACCTTCTACAACGAATTCACTTAGCTTTCCCTTATCCATCTCATGTACAGTATCACACAATATTGCGATGTCTTCTGAAGAGTGGGATGCTAGAATTATTGTCTTTCCTTCTTCCTTAAGCTTCATTAGCAGCTCTCTCATATCTGCCACGCCTTCCTTATCAAGACCGTTCATCGGTTCATCCAAAATCAGTATGTCAGGATTCTCCATAATGGCCTGTGCCATTCCAAGACGCTGTCTCATACCAAGGCTGTATTTTCTGACTGCCTTCTTTAACTTAGGATCAAGTCCAACCAGTTCAATGGTCTCCTCTATTTCCTTCTTTCCAATCTTATTCTTAAGTCCGGCAAGAAGCTTCAGATTCTTATATCCGCTATAGTACGGAATGAATCCCGGTGTCTCTATAATAATACCTATATTCTTTGGAAAGTCTGTATCCTTTCCAATCCGTTTTCCATCAACACATATTTCCCCAGATGTATATCTTACAAAACCGCATATACATTTCATAAGCATTGTCTTTCCTGAGCCGTTTCGGCCGATCAGACCATGTATTTTACCCTTTTCAAAATCCACATTTATGTCATGCAAAATCTGCTCTTTCCCAATAATGAGATTCACATCCCTGACCTGAATAATGTTTTCCACTGTATTTTCCATTCCATCAATCCTCCAAATCTCTTACTTTAGAAAAGTCATATTTTTTAAACATAATTACGTTCCACACTGTCAGCACGGCAATAATAGCAATAAAATACAGATATGAATTAATTATTGGTACTATTGGTGTTTTAAATATGCCATCGTAATGCATCCACGCAACTGCATTGCTGACAGGAAATGCCCACTTAACACTTCCGCTGAATACTGTTGTACCAACTCCCAGACACAAAAAGCATATATTGAACAATAACCCCAGCATCTTTCTGCTGTATGAAAATGCAAGCAGCTGGATAAGTGCTATCATTATTATTAACAGAAGAATCAGAAGTCCTGTATGCATCAGTGCCTGCGCCGGTGTCAGGTTGTTATACAGTCTGTCTGAAATCAGATCAAGCATAATGTTCTCCGTATCATCCGGGAAAAACTTATAGTATCTGTACACAACATCGCTCCACTCATTGTATATGAATGCATGACTCATAACGCACACACAGGATATTCCAAATATAGCTGCTACATACGTTATTCCCGCAGTTATTGCAAACAGCATCTGTCCCAGAAACCAGTTAATCTTTCCTGTTCTGATCATGTAGAACATGGAATTCCCATCAGTTTTTGGGAAATCACTTATCAAAGCCAGAAACACTATAGGCATAACAAACAGCATCAGTGAAGAATTACCTATGGCTATAAATGGTTCAATTATGTTTATTGGTACATTCATTTTTTCTGCGTTATCTATCATAACCCGTGTTACATAATCAAACAGGAATACATTAAGTGAAAGAAACAGTATCATTCTGGCATTCAATACCCATTTCACATACTCCGTTCTTCCCACACTCCATATCTTTCTCAACGAAATATTACTGTCCACAGTCACACCTCCTGTTCATAACAATGGCATACACTATCACACACAATGTTATCAGACTTCCATGAATTATACAGAATATTTTTATGGAAGCCCACTCATGTAGAAATATCCCTTCAAGATTTGAACACTTAACCTCAATAATTATTCTTTGACAGGTTCTTGATAATTCACCAAATCCTGTTCTCATCATCTGCCTGTCAGCAAACATGCACAATATATAGTTGAAAATATATGGAACACATAACACTATGTATTTATTCATAATAAACGAAGACAGCATGTATGCAAATGCAGATGATACAGCTCCATATATAAAGAACAGCACCAGTTTGGCTGCAACAATCAGAATAAATCCATACCTGCTATACAGTTCAGTAAATCCCGGATGAACGTATACTAATGAATCCATATATTCCGGCACAGTATTTCCGGACATGCCCTTAATCGGCATTAGGATGTATACTGCTATCATAAATATTGCATATCCAAACATAAATACCATTCCACCACTTAACATTGATGAAAAAAGCTTGCCAAACATAAATCTTGTCTTTCCAACTCTATATAGCTCATATCTCATGGCTTTATTCTTTCGTTCAGCACACAGCAGCGGAATTATTGGCATGCCTGCGATTACCGGAGCAAACATCCACAGATAGCTCGATGACCCTGTATAAATAATACTTTTGGCACTTACTGTCATTTCATTCATTATCTCTGATTTTGAATAATTAAGCAGAAGATCAAAAATGTTGTGATTCTGATTTTCCATGTCACGGGCAACAGAACCCATCAGGCTTATTACCACAAATGCCATAATTGCACACCAAAACGTAGTGCTGGTCAGCATCTTTTTAAGATCTTCCTTAACGATATGTCTTATCTTTCCCACCTGTTATCTCCTCCTACCAGACTCTTGTATATACCTTGCCGGTTACTGCATCCACGAAGAAAAACCTTGTTTCCTCTGTATTAACATTCTCAACCTCAAATCTCCACACCGGTACACCATCACCTTGAATATCCTTAATATCATAGCCAAGTTCAAGGCTGTATACCTTATATGTTGAATTATCTCCTATTTCACTGGAAACGATATCTATGGCTGCATCCATCGGTATAATCTCCGTGATTACATCCCCTGTCTTCTCTGTATTGTCTATAAGCCTCTGGTCAGCCAGTTCATCCACTTCATCCGACAATATTATCTCAGCATCTGCCGACTCAGCAAGATATCCAGTTACCCCTGTCATTGATGGCCATCCCGCCTCTGTCACAAGTCCGTATATACTCCTCCTCATTCTAAAATGATAGCAATATATATCATCAGTAACCGGCATTACATACACGGCATATACACTGGCCTTAATATCTGGATTGGTCTCATACGGCATCTTAGTATTAACATAGTCCTCTATGAATTTTATTCCATCCCTTACGCTTAACTTTCCATCTAACAGCTGATACTCCTTATCAAGGGACCCGTCATCAGCACCGGCATATATTGTATCGATTATATCAAGGTACCATATATTCAACCCTGGAACCTGTGCCGGCGGTTCTTCACCACGAGCCATTATATCGTCCATCTTTGTGTTGACAATCTTTTTATTATACATCTGAAACTGCATTTTTGCATTAGTTGCGATGTATGGAGCATAATTTCCTTCCTTTATCTTATTCTTCTTAAAAACAATATCCGGATACATTATCTCATACACATCGTCATACTTTCCTGACCTTATCTTGTCTCTAAACTCCTGTATAACAGTATCTGAATACTCTCCCTCCTGAATATAACTCATTACATTTCTAAATAGACCGTTAGAAAAATCCCCTATCATTCCTTCCATAAATGAAAGCTCCGCATCAAGCAGTTCTTCTCCCTTAAGGTTCTTATAGCTGTCCGGAGTTTTCACGTTAACATTGTATATCTCATCTCCATCAGTTATGTACGGAGTAAACTTCTCAAATATAAGATTCTTCCATTTACCTTCCTGCGCCTCTGTAATTACCTGACTTGAGGTGCTTCGTATCTCATCCAGTGTGGTCAGGTCATGTTCTATAACTCTGTCTCCATCATATGACTGTGTTGTGGTCTGCTGCCCCTGGTATTTCTGACAGCCGGCTGTAAATACTATAGCCATGGCTATTGCGACAACCACTATTTGCTTTCTCATAATATCCTCCATCCCGGAGCATCTTTGCGAAGGGGCGGAGTGAAATTCGCGTAGGCGATTTCGCTTCTGCCATAAATACTATTTGTTATGCTCCTGCACAAATAGTTATAAAATGTCATTTCTTATGACTAATATCTATGTATTTTACTATCTACTATAATTTATAGTTGTAATGCTTTATGTTTACTATATAAATTTGAATAAAGACCATACCAACTTGTATGGTCTCTATTCAAATTATTTCAAAAAGTAACTAGCCTATCCAATATATTTCGCCCTTATTTACGGCTGTTCCACTTGTGCATTTTATTCTGGCATTGAATCTGGCATCAGCATTTATTGTATCTGCCGTTATTGTCTGTACATCTCCTCCCTGTCTGTAATTACTAAGAGTTCCTCTTATAGTTGTCTTATATGTCTTTCCATCAGATGATACGTATCCTGTTATAGCTACTGAATCATATGAACTGTTGCTATATGTGCATATGCCAATATACTTATTTGTATCTGTATTTCTTCTAACAACTGCAACTGAATTGGTTACTGTCGTTTGAGTCACGTACGTATCATTCCATGTATCACTGTACTTGGTTGATGCTTCAGCACTTATAGGTGTTATTATCATTGTTACTGCTGCCATTGTTGCAACTACATACTGCATAATCTTTCTCATTAAAAAAGACCTCCTTCATCATTATGTTTTTTAACTAATATTTCCTTTCTGTGATAACACTGTCATCACTGTACATTTGTTACTATTATTTTCCTATGCATAATATTGGGATTTTTCCATCCCTCGATATCTGTTTCGATTATAACATATAAAAAAGTGAAAATATGCCAAATGTAAAATTTAGCATTTCAAATGTAAAAATTGACATAAAAAAGAAAAATTATTTAGATTTACACATAAAGAATGACAGAAAAAGTGAATTTATTATCTTTTTCCGTTATATTTACACTTCCCTTATATTTTTCTGCAACACTTTTTATGGCCTTTAATCCAAGACCATGAAATTCCTTATCTCTCTTAGTTGTCAAATAATTATTATCAGATTTACGATTTCTGTTCCCATAATAACTATTAGTTATTTCTATATACAGACTGGATTTTTCATATACTATGAAAAATGATCCATCACGTTCAAATTCATTCGGTTCCGAAAACGCACCGATAACATTATCCAAGGCATTACCAAGAATTAATAGTATATCATCGCTTTCTATATCCAACTTTTCAGGAACAATTATTTTACAATCAAATTTCCCTCCAAGGCTTATTATTTCTGATACTTTATAGTTAATAATAGCATCTACATAAATATTTCCCGATTTTGATATAACAGTGGTATTATCAAGTTCACCTATTTTTTTGCTATATACATTAAGCAATTCGTCATATTGTTTATTTTGTAATAATATATTATGCGAAATATACTCATTCTTCATATTATGACGCAACTGCCTTATCTCATCCCATAATTTCTTAGTAGTTTCATATTGCCTTATGTAATATTTTTTTTGGTTTTCCAGACTTCTATTCTCGTTGTCAAGATACACCATATATTGTACATCATCATATTGAATAACAGCTATGAAATTAATGCTTAAAACAATTAAATAAAAGAATAAATCCTGTATAGAAATATGTTCATTATGCACATTAAACCCGTAAAAAATTTCTATTAATGCAACACTTAATATCGGAACAACAATTATACTTATCAATGATTTGATGTTAATATCATATTTACTTCTTCTATAGTTAAAATGCAAAAATATGCGAATTAATACTAAAAAGATAATCTTAGACACAATATATCCAATTGAGTAGAATAATTCAGATGTTGATTCTATATTGATATTTCCAATAATTATTCCTGTCAAACATTCAGATATAATTTGAAATCCCATTGAAAATGCCACAATAATAGATTTTCTTTTTAATGACCCTTTAAAAAAAGCACATACACTTCCAAATATAATAGCAATATATAGTATAAGCTTAAGTATCGCCGGTATGTTGTTTCCAACCAATATTTCATCTGAAATAAATAATAAGGACCAAATAGAGATAATTAAAAATTTATTCATTCTCTTAGTTAATATGCTCTCAACGTACATCATTAAAGCACATATTTCAAAAACATTTCCCATTGCATACATCCAGTTAATCATATATTTCGTGTTTCTCCTTTACGTAACTAGTAAAACTCTCTCTTACCTTACTCTGATAAGTTCTTCCAATATTAATTTCTTCTCCATTTACCATTCTAACATAATTTCTTGACCATTTTACAACATAATCTATATTTACACATACAGATTTATTTATCCTTATGAAAATAGAATTCTTCATCTTTAGCAGATGTTCTATTTTATCTAACTTACCATAAAACTTATGTAAATTACTTTCTATACACTTAATTAATATTAATCTTCCACTACTCTGAAGATAGATTATTTTTTTTATCAGTACTCTATGAAATTCTTTAGCAAAACAATAATCCAATGTCTCATAATTATTTTTTATTTTATCAACTGCCTTTAATAGAGCTTTCTGTAACCTTTGTTCATTAACAGGTTTATCCAAAAACCAAAAGGGCTGCACTTCAAATGTAGCTCTATAGTAATCACTATACTGTGATATTAATATAAGAATATAAGAATAATTCGAATCATTTAGTTTTTCTGCTAATTCAAGTCCATTTTCACATCCTATTTCTATATCCATAAAGATTATATCAAATATTCCTTTTGTTTCTATCTCATATAGCAAGTCACTTCCATCATTAAAATCGGATATCATAGTGTTTATTTTTCGTCTATCTGCAATCATCCTTATCCTACTATGTAAATTATCTACTATTACTTTATCATCATCACATATTGCTATACGCATTACACTTACCTCATACAGATAACATTTTTCACCTATCTATTATCTACCTTTTCAGGATACATATCATGGTTAGCCATTCTATTAAATGCTATCTCTTCCCATTTTGTTCTCGGCTTTCCATAATTGCAGTATGGGTCAATTGATATTCCACCTCTTGGTGTGAATTTACCCCATACTTCTATATATTTAGGTTCCATAAGTTTTATCAAATCCTTCATAATTATATTTACGCAATCTTCATGAAAATCCCCATGATTTCTAAAGCTAAATAAATATAATTTAAGTGATTTGCTTTCAACCATTCTAATGTCGGGCACATACGAAATTGTAATTGTAGCAAAATCCGGTTGTCCTGTTATAGGGCAAAGACTTGTAAATTCCGGACAGTTAAATTTAACAAAATAATCGTTGTCCTGATGCTTATTAATAAATGTCTCTAACATTTGTGGGGCATAATCCATTGGATACTTTGTTCCCTGATTGCCAAGTAGTGTTACGCCCTGTGTTTCTTCTTTATCTCTTCCTGTCATACTATTCTCCATTTTATTCTATATTAGTGCCGGATCTTCTACTCCGTTTTCCTTAAATGCCTTTGCTCTGTCAATACATGTTCCACATACACCACATGGTTTTTCTCCACCTTCGTAGCAGCTCCAGGTTAGTTCATATGGAACCTTAAGGTCAAGTCCTATTTTAACAACTTGTGCTTTGTTTAACTTTACAAATGGTGCTTCAATCTTAACCTGTTTACCACTTCCAAGATATATGGCATCATTCATTGCATTATTGAATGCATCACTGCAGTCAGGATATGCATTTCCGGCCGCATCATCACTGTGTGCTCCATATAGTATTACCTCACATCCTTTTGAGATAGCGATGCTTGCTGCACTTGATAAAAACAAACCATTTCTAAACGGAACATATGTTGATACCGGTGCTCCATTTGTTTCTTCTAACTGCTTCGCATATTCTTCCTTAGGTATTTCCTTGTCGGAATGTTGTAGCAGAGAACAATCACTATATTCAAATATTTTCTCCAAATTAAGGAAAATATGCTCTACTCCATAGTATTCTGCTATTGCGTTTGATGCTTCAATTTCCTTTGTATGCTTTTGTCCATAAGACATTGACAACGCCACAACATTTTCTTTTCCATATCTGTCTATTGCTATTCCAAGGCATGTTGTACTGTCTACACCGCCACTAAATAAAACTAATGCTTTCATATTGATTTCCTTTCTGGTATTATCTTAATCTCATTTGAAGACTTACGTCATCCATAAATCTGCCACGAAGTGTTGATGAAAATGTCTTAGCATTTGATTTCTTAATTCCTCTTGCACTCATGCAGCTATGGCATCCTTCAATGAGTACTGCAACATCCTCAGAGCCTGTTATCTTAGTCATAATATCTGCTATGTCAGTTCCTATACGTTCCTGAAGCTGCAGCCTTTTGCCTACCATATCTGCTACTCTTGCAATTTTGCTAAGTCCTATAACCTTACCATGTGGAACATATGCAACCGTTACTTTCATATCATACATAAGTGCAAGATGATGTTCGCAGTAACTGAAGATATCAATGTCCTTTACTACTATAATATCCTGACTATCCGTTACAAATTCAAGATCATCCTCAAATGTCTTGTCAAACATTTCAGCTATCTGATCGTTTGTGTAATTCATTCCTTCAAATACTTCCTGATACATTCTTGCAACTCTATCAGGCGTATCCTTGAGACCTTCTCTATCCGGATCATCCCCAAGTGCCTCTAATATTCCTCTTATATGTTTTTTAATTGCTTCTGAATCTATGGCCATATCACTCAAATCCTTTCTATATATGTATATGCAATGATGTTTATACACCACGTTCCTGTGGGTCCCAAATAAATTTGTGCATTTGAAGCTGCATATTAACACCATTCATATTATATTTCTTCATATAGTCTACAATATCTGACAACACAATTTGTCCAAACACAGGGCTAATATATACACTGCATCTTCCCACAAGCTGATATTTGTCTATTATTTCTCTTGCTCTATCTAAATCCTCTATGCTTCCGGACACAAACTTTACAGTATCTCTGCTATCTAAAACATCAAAATTACTGATATTCATAGCCTTTTCCATTTTGCTGCAGCCAAGTTTATAGTCCATTGTAAATGATGGTCTGTTTTTGATGTGGCTTAATGGTTCAAGAAAAATACTGCCATTCGTCTCTATTTCCACATAAAGCTTGTCATCCTCTGCCAAATATTCCAGAAGCTCTGTTATATTCTCCTGTTTCAATGGTTCTCCACCGGTTATTGTTACGTTAGTTACACCAGTTTCCTTAATCAAATCATATATTTCACCTGCAGTCATCAGGGTACATGGCGTATCCTCTTGATTTGCCCAGGCTGTGTCACAATATTCACACTTTAAATTACATCCCTTCATGCGCACAAATACTGCCAGCTGCCCTGCTTTTTTCCCTTCTCCATTTATACTCACAAACGTCTCGACTACTTCATACTGTGTCATATTATTCCTCCATACCAGTCTCACTTCTATATGATATCTGTATATGATGCAGAATTAGTTGGTGTTTCATACACTGTTGCCATCTTCACTCTGTATCCTTTATTATTCATCTCATCATAAAAGTACTTAGAAAAATTCTCCGCTGTAGGTCTGAAATCAAATTCAATTATTCTGAAATCTTCTTCCAAAAGAGCAGCAAGAGTCGTATTCTTAAGACTTCCACGCTGGATTATCAAAGCATGGTCAAGATTATCTACTAACTCTTTTAGATCACTTTTTAGCTGACCGAAATCTACATACATTCCATCCAACTGCTCATCTGAATTGAGTTTGTCCGTCATAACTTCTATTTCAACCTTCCAACGATGTCCATGAATATTACTGCATTTCCCATGGTATCCCGACAAAAAATGTGCTGAATCGAAGCTATGTTCTGTCTTTAATATATACATTTTTTCTGTCCTTTCTGTTTGTTCTCACTTGCATCTCCCCAAGGGAGTTGTATTGATTTATATGAAATACATTTCCTATAATCCCAAAAAAAGACGTGGTCTCAAACCACGCCTATTATTGCTGAAATAAATCAACATCTAATAGCCCTAGTTTTAGTTATAGACAGGATGGTACAAATGAACTGTCTGTTATGTAATTGCTAATGAATTATAACTTATATAAATGATAAATGCAAGGTATGATTTTTTGTTTTTACTATGCAGTCTGCATATAACATTTTATGTAAAATTGTGATACACTATTATTAGTTATGCATGTTTCAAATATACACATTTTATACTTCAGCTGCACTTAAGACATAAGCTTTTAGTTATAAGAAATATGTACAAAAATATACTACATAAGAGGTACCATTGTATGATTAACAATCCGACTGACAACATAATTAATTCACTCAAAAATTGTACATCAATAGAACAATTTTTAGAATCAAACGAAGATAATTTCATTAATTCTAAGCTTTGTGACTGCCTTTGCCAAAAGGTTATTGAAAAGGGACTTACCAAAGCTTCTGTCATCAAAAAAGCTGAAATAAGTGAAATATATGGTTATCAGCTATTTTCAGGAGTTAGATATCCTTCCAGAGATACATTAATTTGTCTATGTGTTGGTATGGGGCTTAACATAGACGAGACACAGGAGCTTCTAAAGGTAGGTGGATTTGCTTCACTTTACCCACGCAATAGAAGGGACAGCATCATTATGCTTGGTATCAAGAACAAGCTTTCACTTTGCGACATCAACGAAACTCTATATTCAAATAACGAAAACAATTTCAATCAGTTTAAATAATATTTACAGTGGTATGATTTCAAAGTACATTGCATTTCCCAATCCAACATACCACTTAAATATGCAATTTTTCATTTCTACTGTGTTCACATTTTCATCATTCAATATACCTGTTGAAAAATCATAAATATCTTTATAACTATCATTTCTATATACATTTCCAACCTGATCAAACGGCATTTTTTGTAGCAGATATTTCGAGCATGCATTTTTCCCCTCAAAAGCTTTAAGAATAGCAATAAATATCTGGTAAGGGTTCTCTGCCGTTCCCTCCTTATATGCCTGTGTTCCGTAATCATATGTAGCGTGTTCTGTATCGGCTATAATTCTTCTGCAGGTATGTTTACTGCTTAAATATATTTCAATTATATCATTGAATATGTTATTTTACACGAAAAAACAGGTAAGTATAAAAACTTACCTGCTTCCTGCAATTCAATTTATCAATAATACAAATACTAAAATTAGGATATTGATAATTCTCTTTGTACTTTAGATTATGCTACGTTTACGTTAGTAGCTTTCATCTTCTTAGAATCCTTAGGATCCTGCTCGATATCAAATGTTACTTTCTGTCCTTCTTCAAGGCTCTTGAAACCATTTGAGTTGATTGCTGAAAAATGAACGAAAATATCTTCTCCGCCATTATCATTTGTTAAAAATCCGTATCCTTTTTGTGCGTTAAACCACTTTACTGTACCAGTTGTCATTATATGGTACCTCCTATTTTAGTATTTGTATTCATGTAATAAATTACTATTAAAAAAACCGACAAACAATCGATCAGCGTAACTGAAAGATTATCTATCGGTTAAAAGTCACTTGAATACTTAAACAGAATATCATACTAGCAATACAATGTCAAGCAAAATAAAAAAATATTTTAAATTAATGTTACAGTTCAGCCTTCGGCTGAACTAACGGCCAATGCACCGGCTAAAAGAT
>CAZBKO010000025.1:0-26361 GCA_964492545.1 uncultured Lachnospiraceae bacterium | reverse complement strand
ATTGTCCCATCCACTTAGATGACTCATATCCGCACTCCTTGCAGTAGAAAATCACTATCTTACCTTTGGCCATTATTTCTCCTTAAATTCAGATATACCTTAGTACATCTGTAATAATTCACTCCACCTATAATCGGAGCTTATTAATCAATCTCACTACAGCTTAACTATCTTAACTTTCGATGATGTTTCCTTATTAATTTCAACGCTAAGTACAAGCTTACCACCTAAATTAGCTTTCATCTTGCCTGCATTGGCATCATCAATAAACACTTTATATTCAGCTCCGTCTTCAGCTTCAACTGTCACCTGAGCGTCATCATTTCCCTCTACTACAAAATCCATCTCTCCATCAGTATCTCTAAATCCTGTTACTGTTGTGCCAGGAACCGATTCATATACAAGCATACCATTTCTCTCGAGTTTAGTTATTTCTTTAAATGTCTTTACCTTATATAAATCTCCGTTGAACTCGAAATCCGAAAGTTTAGACTTACTATCCAATTCATAGTTTCCAAAGCTGAGTGTTCCATCTTGTTCTGCACGTAATAACTCTTTAATTACTGACATAGTATTTCCTCCTGTGATGTACGTCTACTGGTACGTATTAATGTATATTTCGATAAGCCATGTAAAATTCCTGCTACATATTAGTACTTATCTCTCAGGTATTTTCCATAGGTTATAAACCACTTTTATTATATAACATCTCATATAAATATTCTAGTATTATTACTATTCTTTCACTGAAAATTTAACTTCTTTTCCAGAAACAGACACATTGACAATATCACCTGATTTGATAGTACCTTGTAGTATCTCTTCAGCCAATCCATCTTCTATTACATTCTGAAGTTTTCTTCGAAGTGGACGTGCACCATACTTCTTCTCATATCCCTCTTCTGCCAAAAATTTCTTGGCTGGAGCTGTAACTTTAAGTTCTATATCAAGCTGTTCCTTAGCTCTGAGTGTAATATCCTTAAGCATTATATCTATAATGCTTCTAATATCATCATGTGTTAATGCATGGAACACTATTGTTTCATCTATTCTATTAAGGAATTCCGGTTTGAATAAATGTTTCACTTCTTCCATAACGCTCTTCTTCATTAATTCATAATTCTGTTTATCGTTGTCACCTGAATTAAATCCCAAATACTTAGGCTCAATAATCTTCTGTGCACCTACATTTGAGGTCATGATTATCACTGTATTCTTAAAATTGATTTTGCGTCCGCTATTGTCGGTAATGTGTCCATCATCCAAAACCTGCAGCAATATATTAAATACATCAGGATGAGCTTTTTCAATCTCATCAAATAGAATAACAGAATAAGGATTGCGTCTTACTCTCTCGCTTAATTGTCCGCCTTCCTCATATCCTACATATCCCGGTGGTGATCCAATTAACTTTGATACACTATGTTTCTCCATATATTCTGACATATCTACTCTTATCACTGCATCTTCCTTACCAAATAGAACCTCTGCAAGGGCTTTGGAAAGTTCTGTCTTACCAACACCTGTTGGTCCAAGAAATAAAAATGACCCTATTGGCTTTCGTGGATTCTTAAGTCCTACTCTTCCCCTTCTTATTGCCTTTGATACAGCTTCTACTGCCTCATCCTGTCCAACAACTCTTTCATGAAGAGTCTTTTCCAGTTTAAGAAGTCTGGTACTTTCCGCCTGTTCTAATTTCTTTACAGGGATTTTAGTCCATTCTGATACAATTAAAGCAATGTCTTCTTCATCAACAATATTATCTCTATTAGAGTTATCCTGCTTCCATTTGTCTCTTATCTTATCAAGCTTGTTCTGTTTCTTCTTCTCATCATTAAGAAGCTTACTTGCCTGTTCATATTGTTCACTCTTAATTGCCTCTTCCTTCTCCGCCGAAAGTTGATTTAATTCATTCTGTAGTTTCGCAATATTGTCTGGAATTTCATATCCCTCAAGTCTTACCTTAGATGCTGCCTCGTCCATCAAATCTATAGCTTTATCAGGAAGAAATCTTCCACTTATATATCTCTCTGAAAGCTTTGCTGCCGCCTCAATAGCTTCATCTGTTATTGTAACATTATGGTGTTCTTCATACCTACTTCTCAACGTTCTAAGAATATCGATAGTCTCTTCTATTCCCGGTTCATTGACCTCCACAGGCTGAAATCTTCTCTCAAGTGCCGCATCTTTTTCAAAATATTTCCTATATTCATCCATTGTAGTAGCGCCAATTACTTGAATCTCGCCTCTGGCAAGAGATGGTTTCAGTATATTAGACGCATCAATTGCACCTTCTGCTCCGCCAGCGCCAATAATTGTGTGAATCTCATCAATAAAAATAATAATATTATCCTGTTCTCTAACTTCGGCTATTATTCTCTTAATTCTTTCCTCAAACTCACCTCTGTACTTAGAGCCTGCAACCATTCCAGATAAATCAAGGCTCAAAATTCTCTTATCTGCCACACTTTCCGGAACAGTACCATTGGCAAGTGCAATCTGAATTACACGATTAATTTCAGTGTCTCTTCCTGTTACAGGATCAAGCATTCCCTCCTTTGCCATAGATGTTAAATCCCTGCTATACTGGTCTATAGTTAATGGGTGCTTGCGCTCCTGTGATCTCTTCTTATTGTTCTTAAGTTCTTCCTTATATATAGCACCATCTACGCCCATTGAATTAAGTATATCTGCATACATCTTCTGTCTGTTAACACTTAATGTGTTAAGCAGTCTGCACGCAACACAATCCTCATCCTTAATTATGGACATTAGTATATGCTCTGTTCCAGCCTTTTTCTTACCAAATCGATTAGCTTCCTTTACACTTTTTTCAAGAATATCTAATGCTCTTGGTGACAAGCCATCGCTGTCCTTAACACTGACTTTCTTAATAGGTGCAACAAGCCTTTCTATCAGGTCTACCATCTTATCTTCCGTTACTCCGTGTCTGTAGAGTATTCTTGATGCTACACACTCCTCAACTGCGGCCAACGCAAGAAGGAGGTGTTCTGTGCCTATATATCCATGATTAAGTCCTTTAGCAACCTGTGAAGCACCATCTATTACCATCTGCGCCTTATCTGTAAATTTATTCTTCATATTATCTCCAATCTGAAGCATTTTTTGCGACGGGTGAAGTAAAATTCGCGCAGGCGATTTCGCTTCTGCCAAAAGTGCTATTTGTGATGCTCCTCCACAAATAGTTGTATAACAAAGTGGACAAGTCCACTTCAACTTTCTAAATTCCTAACTCATTCGCTAATACCATATTCAGTATATATGGAATCTATTACTCTATGAGCCTCTTCTCTTGAAATATCCTTACATATTGCCTTAGCAATTACAACTCTCATATCCTTAGTCATCTCACCAATTGCCTGTAATTTATCAATATCCAGTGAAATTACTGCCCCCCGCCTTCTGTCCAGCTTAACAAATCCCTCCTGCTTGAGTACAGAATACGCCTTATTAACTGTATGCATATTAATGCCAACATTATCAGCAAGTGCTCTAACTGAAGGAAGTGTCTCACCTTCCTTAATTAAATCCATTGCAATCCCAATTATTATCTGATTGCGCAGCTGCATATATATAGCTTCTTCGCTATTAAAATCTATGGAAATCAGCATTCTCTCACGACCTTTCTGTTATATCTATACTATAACAAATGCTCGTTTATGTCAAGAGGCTTTTATGTTTACATAAAAAGGACGACCAGACGTCCATGTCATAATCATCCTCTATATCCTAAATAATTCCCAAATGCTCTATAAGTATCTTAATTCCCATTATAACAAGAACAATTCCACCTGCAAGCTCCGCCTTGGACTTATATTTGCATCCAAACACATTTCCAATCTTTATACCCGCAAAAGAGAAGGCAAATGTTGTTATGCCTATAAGCGTAACCGCAATTAATATATTTACATTCAAAAATGCAAATGTAACCCCAACTGCCAGTGCATCAACGCTTGTTGCTATGGCAAGTAAAACCATGGTCTTAAATGCAAAATCCTCGTCCATCTCTTCCGCTTCACCCATAGACTCCTTTATCATATTTCCTCCTATTAGAGATAATAGTATGAATGCAATCCAGTGGTCGACGCTTGTTATCATGTTTTCAAATTGTACACCTAGCAAATAGCCTATCAATGGCATGCCTGCCTGAAATCCTCCAAAGTATACTCCCGCCAGAACAGCATTTTTCCATTTCATCCTGCTCATTGATAACCCCTTGCATATTGATACCGCAAACGCATCCATAGAAAGTCCAACAGCAAGAATAAATAATTCTACAAATCCCATAGTTTCCCTCTTTTCAGCTGTAAATAAATGGATTTTACCACAACGTATATTATTTGGCAATTAGTTTATTATTATTATGGACTTTTTTGAGTACGGGTTTTATACTTATATAATATATATTTATGGAAGGAAGTAACATCATGTACACAAGTAACATATTAGATTTAATTGGGAACACACCACTTGTCAGCTTAAAGGAAACAACCGGACTTAACATCCTTGCAAAAGCAGAATTTCTTAATCCTGGAGGAAGTATCAAGGATAGAATTGCACTTAATATGATAGATGAGGCTGTAAAATCCGGCAAGTTAAAGCCCGGTATGACAATTATCGAGCCAACATCCGGCAATACAGGCATTGGTCTCGCACTGTGTGGAGTGAGAAAAGGCTATAAAGTAATTATTGTTATGCCTGAAAATATGAGTGATGAGAGAAAGAAAATCATAAAAGCTTTAGGCGCCGACCTGGTTCTCACACCACCAAAGCTAAGTATTCAAGGCTCCGTTGATAAGGCAATGGAATTAGCCTCTTCTTCTGATCAATACTTCGTACCACAGCAATTCAAGAATCCTGCCAATCCTGATGCACACTATAAATCAACTGCCGTTGAACTTTATGAGCAGCTCGAAGGAAAGGTTGATATATTTGTATCCGGAATAGGCAGTGGTGGTACACTTCAGGGTATCGCAAAATATTTATTAGAAGAGAACCCTGACTGTAAAATAGTAGCAGTGGAGCCAAAAAATGTTTCAGCTCTCCTTGGCGATGAGCCTGGTCTTCATCAGATTCAGGGAATTGGAGACGGTTTTATCCCTGACATTCTTGATGTAAGTATCATCACAGATATCGTTGAGGTTACGGACGATGACGCAATCAGCACTGCAAGAGAGCTCGCAAAGGTTCAAGGACTTTTAGTAGGTACATCCTCAGGTGCAAATGTATGGGCTGCCAAACAAATGGCTAAAAAATATGGTTCTGATAAAATAATCGCAACGGTTTTAGCCGATAGAGTTGAAAGATATTTCAGTACTTCATTAATATAGAAAAAGGAGCCTCGGCTCCTTTTTTAGTAGCATTCGCAATCAACCTGATAATATCCCTGTTCATATCCACACACCGGACATATTTTAGGTGCACACGCACCCTGATATACATTTCCACAATTCAGGCATACCCACAAAGTAACCCTGTCTTTGCAAAATATCGTTCCGTTCTGTATGTTTTGGGCCAGCTTTCTGTATCGGAAATCATGATGTCGTTCTATTCTTCCCACGCCCTCAAATAGATATGCAATATCCTCGAATCCTTCTTTTCTCGCCATGTCTGCATATTCGGCATACATATTCATCCATTCTTGCTGTTCACCCTCTGATGCCTCAAGCAAATTATGTTCGGTTGATGACATTTCACCTTTACCAATTATTTTCATCCACATTTCAGCATGTTCCTGCTCGTTGTGGGCCGTTTCTGCAAATACATTTCCTATTTGTTCATATCCATCTTCTCTTGCTTTACTTTCATATATTCTGTATTTTGCAGATGCTTTTAATTCACCTTCAAGGGCATTTAACAGATTTTGATAGGTTTTACTTTCTTTTAAATTCATAATAAATAAAAACCTGACCTTTCATACATATAGTTAATTATATGAAAAGTCAGGTAAATTAGTGCTTAATTCATTCGTATTCCATCAATAATAATGTTAATCATGTGCTCAAGCGCTTTCTCATATTCAATTGAATTCTCAACCAGAACAGTACTATGTAAAAATTGTTCTATCGTTCCCTCTACCATTGACTTAATTACAGGTATTGGTACCTTCTTAACTCGTCCCTGTCTCATTGCCTCATCCAGCAATTCAAGCGTAGGTTCCCATTCTGTTTCCAGCTTTCTCTGGATTCTGTCACACACTTCAGGATACTTTTCCTTCAGAAGGAATATCTTTCTAAAGTCAATATTGACATACCTGTCAGGCAGTACAATCATAACTCTTCTAATCTTGTCAATTATATCCATCTCAGGATCTTCAAGTATTAACTTCTCGCTTACCTTAATCTGATCAAACACATAATCCACAGTCTTAATAAACAAATCTCTCTTGTCATTAAACATGCAGTACAGCGTCTTCTTACTCATGCCAGTTCTTCTGGCAACATTATCCATAGTGAACTTTCTACCATTATCATTAAATTCCTGAATGGTAGCTTCCATTATTTTCTCTCTTGCAGCTAACTTATCCATTTCCTTATCTCCATTTCATCGTACTCGAAACGATTATATGAGATAATTTTATCATCTAAATGCAGAATATGCAATGATTTTATTGTCTATCAGCCAAGCAAAACTACGTATCCATAGGACAACAGTCTGCCATTCTCCATATTGTTTGATATCAGTATCTGTCTGCCTGCAATATCCAAATTTTCTACATATTCACTGTTATTAACAGCTATCGTTAACTTCCCCTTTATTCCTTTTCGTTCAAATGCAAATAAGCCGCTGTTTTTCTTCCTTATGCTTATTTCAAATCCCGATGTACTATCAATGTAGTTCTTTCGGATTCCATTCAAACGTGATATAAAATCGCAAAGAGAATTGTTATGAGTTTCATTCCATCTCATAGGTGTTCTATATTCGCTCTCCGTAACTCCCTCAATGCATACCTCATCTCCGTAGAACATACTAGGTACCCCCGGCATCATTATCAGACATATAAATGCCAGCTTCCATTTGTCTATATTGCCATCACATAATGACAAAAATCTCGGAACGTCATGACTGTCCAGAAGATTAAGCTGTGCATAGGAAATATTTGTAGGATATCTCAAAAGCATATCTGAAATATTGTTTGCAAATCCTTCACTATCTATTCTATCCAGTGCAAAGAAATCTCGACAGTGTTTTCGAAAATCATAGTTCATTGTTGAGTGGAATGCATCACCTCTAAGCCATGTCTGCGAATTTTCCCACACCTCACCTATCATAACTACATCCTTTTTCACTTCAGTAATCGTTCTTCTGAACAATCTCCAAAAATCTCTGTCTATTTCATTGGCAACATCAAGTCTCCATCCATCAATATCATATTTCTCAATCCAATATTTACCAACCTCTGCAAAATATTTTTGAACCTTAACATTGGATGTATTTAATTTTGGCATTTTAGGCTCATACGCAAAGCATGCATAATCCAGAAGTTCACCCTGAACCGGTCTTCTAACAGGGTATTTCAGCTCATAAAACCAGTCTGCATACTCTGAAGCTTCTCCATTTTTAACAACATCATCAAATGCCTTAAAATACCAGCTGCAATGATTAAATACTCCATCAATAATAATCTTCATTCCCCTTGCATGTAATTTGGATACAAGCTCTGAAAATTCCTCATTTGTTCCCATACACGGATCAATATTAAAATAATCGATTATATCATATTTATGCCACTCACCAGCAACAAATATAGGATTCAAATATATACAGCTAAATCCCATGTTATATATATAGTCAATATTCTCAATTATGCCTCTTAAATTTCCACCATTTCTTGAATGACTTATCTGACCATTTGGAAGCTTTACCTGTGAAGGCTCGCATGAAATCGTGCCCTTAGTGCTGGCAAAACTATCCGGGAATATATTATATACCGACGCATTTTTAAACCATTTTGGTGCATCAGCGATTTCGTTTCTTAGTATAAATGGATACTGATAATACTCGCTTCTGCCTTCAACTATTTTTCCGTCAATATATAAATCCGGCAGATAGTCTACAAACTGATCTGCATAGTAATATATCCACTCTTCATCCGTACTTAATTTAAAATAGTAACAAACCCTTGTATATGGGCTTTCAAATGTAGCATCATAATAATCATAAAATTCATCGCTTGCTATTTTTTTCATATCCATGGGCTGAAACAAAACGGGACTTGCATTAAATGCTCTGTCACCATAATATAGCACGCAAGATTTAAGATTATTTTTTGCGCATCTTATCCTTATGGAAATTCTTGTTTCAGTGCTTACAAATGCATAGTTTGACAAGGGTATATGGCATATTGCCGCTCTATCGATGTTCATCACTTCACCTGCTTTCATTATTTTCTAACCCTTAACACCGCCAGCTGTAAGTCCCGAAACCATATACTTCTGAATCTTGTAGAATATCAGTAATATTGGTATAGAAACCAAAACCGCTGCCGCTGCAAATACAGGCCAGTTTCTCGTATAGTCATCAGCCTGCAGCTGATATAATCCTGCTGCCAGTGTGTAGCTTTTATCGCTCAGCATAAATGTTGTTGCAAACAGATATTCATTCCATACAAATATCAGCACCATCACCGCCGTAACAATAATAGCCGGTCTGGCAAGAGGGAGAACTATTCTCCACAAAAGTCCTGCATCACTAACTCCGTCAACCTTTGACGCCTCCTCAATTTCTATTGGAATAGTATCAAAATACCCTTTCATATTCCATATGCTAAATATACACATCGAACCAGCATACACAATTATTAATCCTATATTTTTATTGAGTAAATTAAATTCTTTGAACAATCTAAAAATTGCGAACATTGTAAGAATCTGTGGAAATGCATTTAATACAATCATTATTCTCAAGATAAATCTTCTTCCTTTAAAACGGTATCTTGAAAATGCATATGCCGCTACAACCGAAAATCCCATTGCAACAATCATAGTACCTACACTAAGAATTGCTGAATTTTTTAGCCAAAGCAAAAATGGTTTATCGTTTATCACCGTCACATAATTCTTAAATGTAAATTCTTTTGGCCATAGCGTCAATCCTGATGACAGTGCCTGGCTGCTTCCACTAAAAGACAGTATCAGTGCATACAAAATTGGAATTAATCCGATGAGGCAAAGGATAATAAACACTATATTTAACGCAGTCAGCTTTGCTATATCTTTCTTTCTCTTCGTTGACATTATGATTCCTCCTTTAAGCCTCTGTTAGTCCCAAGGGAAATAACAATTATCACAACAAAAATTATAATTGACACTGCTGATGACAGGCCATAGTTGTTTGATATAAATGCATTTTCGTGGGCATAGGTTATTATTGTCTGTAGCTTCGAGCCGGTAAGCGAACCCTTTTGCATAGTAAGAAGATATACAATATCAAACTGCTTAAAGGTTGTAAATGTTGTCATTATCACTGCCGGTGCTATTATAGGCTTAAGCATTGGAATTGTTACAAACAAGTTTTTTGCAAAAAAGCCTGCTCCATCCATTTGTGCACTTTCGTAACAGCTTTTATCAATGCTTTGTAATGCTCCATCTATCATCATAATCATAAATGGAAGTGCCATCCACAAATTAAGAACTGTACACGATATGAACGCTCCCAGGTCTGTTGATAAAAAATCCACCTTATGAAATCCCATGGATACGAGGAGCTGATTAATAAATCCAAATTCTGTGTTGTACATTCCTACTTTCCAGAGCAGTACCGACACGTATGCCGGCATTGCCCAAGGAAACATAAGGAGAGTTTTATAGAATCTTGACATTTTCAGGCCCTTAACATTCAATCCCAGGGCTATTAAAAACGCAATGATCATCTGAGTTACCATATTCACAACTGTCCAGATAATTGTTGTAAGTAATGCTTTTAAGAATCCGGAATCAAATGTAAATAATGCTTTTTTGTAATTGTCAAATCCAATTATCTTAAAGTCAAACCAATGAAACAGATTCATGTTAGTTAGAGATATGTACCCGGTATATACGATTGGAAAAACAATAATTCCAATTATCAATATCATCGCCGGTGTTATATACATCCAGGGACGTATTTTCTTTTTAATGTTCATATTCCTCTACCTTTCTAATTTCAATGATTATTTCATGTTTTCTATAAATATTTTAGCATTTTCCTGCATATCCTTTGCAGCCTTATCAACTGAATCTCCTGATCTGTTTACTGCTGACAGCATTCCCTCTGTTGGTGTCCACATTACAGAAATCTGTGGAACATTTGGCATTGGAACTGCTTCATCTGCTGTTTTTCTCATTGCGGCAACCATCTCATTTTTGCCAACCTCTTCATCGTCATATGCTGATGTAACTGCCGGTGCGCAATTTGCCTTGTTTGCAAGATCAATTCCAAGCTTTTCATCAGCCATTGCTTCAAGGACCTTAGAAATAGCATCCTTCTTACTGTCAGCAGCATATTTCATAACTGCAAGACCCTGAACGCCTGAATATGGTTTGAGAGCATTTCCATTAGGAAGTTTAAAGTCTGATAAAGCCTTAACACCATAGTTAATTCCTGCTTCCTTAATTCCTGCTATAAGCCATGGACCACCCCAAATCGAATCTGCTTTACCTTCGTTGAAAATTGTGTTAACTGTATTATAGTCACCACTTGTCTGATATTTTGCAAATTTAGAATCATATTCAACTGCTTCCTTCATCTCAGCAGAATCAAGATGTGGCTCACCATTTTCATCAATAATACTTGCTCCAAATCCATTTATAAATGGTGAAACATTGTATGCTGTTGAATGCTGATTAAGCATGCCATATGTACCTGCGTTCTCATCTGTATGTTCAACCATGTAGTCATATAATTCTTCTGTCGTATCAGGTATATCTCCCTGCCATCTGTCCTTATTATAAAGGAATACCAATGTTTCAAAATATGCCGGCATCAGATACTTTTGATCTTTATATGTTCCAGCCTCCACTGTCATAGGCAAAAGCTTTCCCCACGTATCTTCGCTTACAAAATCATCTATTGGTGCCAAAATATTCATTTCTGCAAAAATACCAAGGGAATCATGTGCATAAAAATACATATCAGGTCCGTTTGATTTATCATTGCCATATAATTTCAGCTGGTCTGTAAGTCCTGTCTTCTTTTCAAACTTAACTGTAATCTTATCTTCCTTAAGTGCTTCATTCAAATCCTCTTCTATAACGCTTGTTATGCTTTCATTTCCATCATGCCATATTACAATGTCAACCGGTTTTACAGAAGCTCCTGTTTCATTTGTGCCATCTGTTGCATCATTCTTACCTGAATCACTCTTCGAGCTGCAGCCTGCAAGCATTCCAACTGCAAGCATTCCCGCCAGCATTACGCTTAAAATCTTTTTCATAATACACCACACCTTTCTTAGGAAACTGTTTTCCTTGTAAATATTATTTTTATGTTTCCAGAACGTTTCTGATAGCATAATTTTGCCATTTTTGCACAACAATATCAATATATCTTTATGTTTTTTGTTGACTTTGTTAGGAAAGCGCTATACTATTATAGTAAATTTGAGCAAATTAACAATACAAGGAGGTTTTATATGCCAGCTACTATTAAGGATGTAGCCAGGGAGGCCGGTGTTTCAATTTCAACTGTCTCAAAGGTGCTAAATAACTGGACTACTATCTCAGATGCAACTAAACAAAAGGTAAACGATGCTATACATAAGTTAAATTATACTCCCAATGCAAGAGCTGTTAGCTTTGCAAGGCAGACAACCAAAAATATTGTTTTCTTAACCTCACTGCAAAAGGATGATGCTTACAGAAACCCACATATGTTTGATATTATGTGTGGTGTAAATAATGAATTGGTTAAAAACGGTTATACGATGACATTAATTGATACTTCTATAGAGCAGTATCCCGGGGAGATGGTTGAAAAGACCATTGCTGCCAAACAGGCAGATGGTCTAATTATTCATGGTTCTGCAATCACAAGGGAGGTTGCAGATTCAATAATCAACAATCAGTTTCCCCATATTATAATAGGTCATCCCGGATTTGAAAGTCGTCTCTGCTGGATTGATACCAATCACGCCTCAGCAGGAGAATGTGCTGCTGAACATTTAACTTCGAAAGGCTACACAAAGATTGCATTTATTGGCGGAAAAAAGACTGACTACATTTCAAGTCAACGCGAAAAAGGATTTGTGGGTTATATGTACCAGCTGGGCTACAATATTTCTCCTGCCCTTATTGGATATACGTCCTCCACAAAGGAAGAAAGCTTCCGCTGCGCACTCTCAATAATTGAAAATGCCCATCCGGAAGCCATTATTTGTGAAAATAATATGATTGCACTTGGAGTACTTGGTGCAATTAAGTCTAAAAATCTATTGCTGCCAACTGATATCGCCCTTCTTACATTTGACACATATCCATATTCAACCATTATGGACCCTCTGCCAACTGTTGTAGATATCAATGTATTTGATATGGGTGTACAGGCCGGAATGATGATGATGAGAAAGCTTGAAAATCCAACTCTTTTAATTCAAAGCTACACTACCCTTCCTGAAATCCATCAGGGAATCACAACATGATTATGAATCGTAACCGCTTGGATGGTTTTTATGCCACTTCCAGGCGGTTGCAATAATATCCTCAAGTGAATCATGTTCCGGTTTCCAACCAAGTACCTGCTTTGCTTTCTCGCTTGATGCAATAAGTCTTGCGGGATCACCAGCTCTTCTTGGCGTAATTACTTCCTTAATTTCTTCTCCTGTTACCTTTCTTGCAACATCAATTACCTCTCTTACGCTAAATCCAACGCCGTTTCCCAGATTAAAAATGTTGCTTTCATTTCCTTTTGCAAGATATTCCATTGCAAGTATATGTGCCTGTGCAAGGTCTGTAACATGAATATAATCTCTTATACATGTTCCATCTTCAGTTGGATAATCATCTCCATATATGCTTATGGCTTCCCGTTGCCCATTTGGAACCTGAAGAATCAGCGGTATTAAATGTGTTTCGTGGTTATGTGCCTCACCTATTGTGCCGCTTACATGTGCGCCACATGCATTGAAATATCTAAGTGATACGTATTTAAGTCCATGAGCAAGTCCTGTCCATTTGAACATTTTCTCCATGGATAGTTTAGTCTCTCCATAGGTATTTGTAGGTTCCGTTTTATCAGTTTCAAGAATTGGAACGTGATCTGGCTCTCCGTAGGTTGCTGCTGTTGATGAAAATACTATTTTATCGATTCCATGTGCAACCATACTGTCTAGAAGCACCTTAGTACCACAAAAATTGTTATCGTAATATTTAAGTGGGTCTGTCATGCTCTCTCCAACCAGTGAAAATGCAGCAAAATGAATTACACCATCTATGTGTTCCTTTTCAAACACACTATCAAGAAATTCTCTGTTCCTTATATCACCTTCATAAAATCTTGCGTTCTTATGCACAGACTCTATATGTCCGGTTGATAAATTATCAACCACCACTACGTCATATTTTTTTTCAATTAACTCATAAACTGTATGGGAGCCTATATATCCTGCTCCACCTAATACTAAAATAGTCATAATATTCTCCTTTTCGGAGCACTTGTGCGACGAGGCGAAGTGAAATTCGCGCAGGCGATTTCGCTTCTGCCATCAAGACTATTTGTGATGCTCCTCCACAAATAGTTATGTGTAATGGACGCTATCGAGCGGACATTCACATTATCTCCTTTTCGGAGCACTTGTGCGACGAGGCGAAGTGAAATTCGCGCAGGCGATTTCGCTTCTGCCATCAAGACTATTTGTGATGCTCCTCCACAAATAGTTATGTGTATTATTACTTGGCTGTTATGTCCACAAACTGTGCGCCAAGTACCTTAGCTAAATCTCTTGGATTCACCATTATCTGTGTCCCAAGCTTGCCTCCACTCACAATTATTTCTTCAAAATCAAGTGCCGTTTCATCAATAACTGTTGGATATAGCTTCTTCATTCCAAGTGGTGTTACGCCGCCTCGTATATACCCTGTAATTTTGTTGATATCTTTTACATGAATCATCTCCAGGGATTTTTCAAAAACCGCCTTGGCAGCTTTCTTAAAATCCACTTCCTTATCAACCGGCAATGCTAATACATAGTAACTGCCACTTTTCCCAACTGTCACCAGCGTCTTAAATGAGCTTGCATAATCCTGTCCAAGCTTATCCGCAATATGCACACCATCTATAAATTCATCGCACTCATACATATTAACCTTGTACGAAATCTTGTTTCTATCAAGCACTCGCATTGCATTTGTCTTGACATCCTTTTCCTTTGCCACAATTATCTCCATTTCTAAAATGTCTGCTGTAAATAATAGAATTACTATTACTGAGATATTTTTAAATTCTTACTGCCATCACATTCAATGTGAATTGAACCATTACCTGTATAATAATAATCTGTAGATAAATTATCAAGTATTTTTTCTAATTTGTCTACATCTTCTATGTTGTTTCTGTCATTTGAAATCACAGCATATTTAGGATTCTCTCTCTTAAACATTTCTTTTGTGTTGTCCTCAACCGAACCGTGGTGAGGTACTTTCAAAAATGTAACATTACTAATATCATATCGTAATATTTCTTTTACTCTTTTTTTGACTGCATCTCCCATAAATAGGAAATCAGCATCTGAACATACTGCATATGTCACAAGAGAATAATTATTATCATCATCATACCTGTCTTTATCAGGTGGATATATAGTGAATTTCACATTATCAATTTCAAATTTCACCTGCTGCGTAACAGTAGTTACTGCCTGTTTCTTACTATTAACAGCCTGTATAAATGCATTATATTCTTCACTGTCTTCTGTATAGTCAGGAGTATATACATTCAAAACATTATAATCTGAAATAACTAATGCTGCCCCTCCGATATGGTCCTTATCAAAATGTGTAAGAATTAATCCGTCTATGGTTTCTATCTTATTCTCATCTAAAAATGACTTTAATTCTTGAGTTGTGCTGCTTGTTCCTGTGTCAATCAGATAGCAATGGTTCTTTGTTCGAACAACTATAGCATCCGCCTTGCCTACATTAAGGCATGTAATATCCAAATAATTACTATGCTTATGTATACTGCACCCGCTTAATAAAATGACACCCATACATATTAAAATGATAATCATTTTCTTCAAAATTACTTCACTACTTTCTGAGCCATAAATGTGGCAAATCCAGATGGTTCACCCTTAATAAAATTATGTTTATCCATTACAATTCCAACATTTTCCTTTGTGAGAATTATGAATAAATTATCTGTCTCAACTACTTTGTCCACATCTTCATACATTATCTGAACACCACTTCCACTCTGAATATTATAGTGCTCAATTCCATTTTCAAAAATACGGACCCTTGTTCTCATATTTGTGTTATCATTTGCAGCAAGCATTGATTTGTGTTGTCTTTTTGCATTAATTATTGGCATTTCAAAATACATAACCGCTGTCACAGCAAGAACTAGGCCTATAACAATACTAAATCCTATTTTTTTGTATACAAATATATATCTGTATTCTATAAATAGCAATGCGAAATAAAGCACTGCTGTATAGATTTTATATGATATTTTTCTTGTGTGAGTAGTCATTTCCTTCATTAACTCGTACGTGTACTCACACTCTGATTCATAAACAATATCTTCCATTATTACCCCTTCTTAAATTCATAATGCATAATCTGATGTTCTTTTTTCAGCTCTGCAAATAAATCTACTGCGTTCCAATCTCCATTAGTTGGGGTAAGAATTGCCTTAATATTTATAGTTCCGGCACCATTTTTTCTAAATCCGTTTAGTAAATAATCTATCTGACTTCTAGATAGTCCACCCATCACTATCATCTCTTCTTCAAGCTCATCGCCTGTATATGGCTCAATTTCAGTCTTATCCATAACACCAAATATCTGTCCAATAGGTCTTAAATATTCTTCCTTTGGCACAATCTTAAATCTCACACCTACTAATAATAATGTCTTTTTAATTCCTGCTAATCTCTTAGCATCATGCAAATTATAAATAAGAATTTCCGGTCTCATAACTTCCTCCACTTATTATTGTTCATGTTTTTTGCACTTTCTGCAATATCCATAAAGTTCTATCTTGTGGCCTGTTATCTCAAAATCGTCCTCCTGGGTCTGTAAATCTACATGTTCGAAAGGGCAATGCTTAAGCGGAACAAGCTCGTGGCATCCAAGGCACATTGCATAATGAGTATGATTTCCCCTGTTGAGCTCATATACAGCCGTCTCATCTCCCGGAAGATTCGATCTCACTACCATATTATGTTCCTCAAATGCTGATAAAATTCTATATATTGTAGATAATGCATACTCTGGCATCTGTCTGAATATATCCGTTGCAGACACCGGTTCAGTTGTATTGGCAAGTACATTATATACCTGCTCGCGCTGCTTTGTCTTCTTAATTCCAGCTGGCCATTCTATTTCCATTAAATCGTCACCCCTAGTAATTCTATCACAATTCCGGCAATAACGCCAATGATATATAATGCCACGACGATCTTAATATTTTCCTTTATTCTATGGTTATTTACCTTAAATAATACCAGCAGTCCAACGCCTGCACCAACTAAAAGTCCTGCCATCATTGAGCCAAAGCTAATCACCTCAGTTAAATAGAGCTGTGTAATTACCACCGATGCCGCGCAATTTGGAATAAGACCAACAATTCCCGCAATAACCGGGCCAAGTATTCTTCTATTTAAAATAAGTCCTGACAGGGTGTCTTCTCCAACAAAGAAAATAACTGTATTAAGCACAAATGTTATTATAACAATGAACAACAATATCTGTGTAGTATGCTTAAGTGATGATTTGAAAATACTCTTTTCACAGTGACAGTGATCATGCTCACATAAATGTCCACTTGAAATTGTCTGCTTCTTATTAATTATTAATCTCTGAAATACCAAATCAACCAAAAATCCGGCAACCATACCTATAAGTATCTTAAGTCCTATTATCTTAAGTATCACTAAAACACTAACATTTTCTGATATAAATATTGGAAGCATTTCATCAGAGGTTGACAGATAAATTGCAATTAAGGTTCCAACTGTAATAACTCGTCCTGCGTATAGACTAGAAGCTGCAGCCGAAAATCCACATTGTGGAAATGCACCAAGTATACCGCCCCAAAGAGGTCCCACCTTGCCAGCCTTCTTAACCTTATTCTTGAATCCTTCACTGGTCTTATGTTCAATATATTCCATTAAAAGATATGTTAAAAACAGAAACGGTACAAGCTTAACCGCGTCTATGAGTGTGTCAATTATTACGTCTATCATTAATATTTCCTCCAGTTTTTCTAATTGCAAATGATTTGCAATTGCAATTAATATATTATCATACTTCCTATGTTTGTCAACAATTATTTTCATGTAGTAATACTAAATTTAAAGGCAAATTCATGTACAATATCAATTCTGTACACAAAAGTTTACAGTTGTCTTGTCAACTGTAAACTTTTGTGTTATAATCAGCTGGTTAATTTTTTAACAATATACTTTAGTCGAGCATTATTGTGGCAGAAGCTAAATCGCCTGCGCGAATTTTCCTTTACCCGTCGCAAAAATGCTCCGGAATGGAGATAAGTGTGAACAATTCAATTGTAGATTCTATTAATAAGCTAAAAGAACAGCGTAACGCAGTTATTCTTGCCCACTATTATGTTGATGGTGAAATACAGAAGCTTGCCGATTATGTGGGTGATTCGTTTTATCTGGCAAAGGTCGCTGCCAAAACAGATGCTGATGTTATTGTTTTCTGTGGAGTGTCTTTTATGGGAGAAAGTGCAAAGCTGCTTAATCCTAACAAGACAGTACTTCTTCCCGACGCATCTGCTGATTGCGCCATGGCTCATATGTGTGAAATTTCATTTGTTGAAGAAGCAAAAAAGAAGTATGATGACCTGGCAGTTGTCTGTTATATTAATTCAACTGCTGCACTTAAGTCGGTATCTGATGTGTGTGTAACATCCTCAAATGCCCTTAAGATTGTAAAATCACTTCCACAAAAGAACATATTATTTATACCGGATAGAAATCTTGGACATTACATAGCATCTCAGGTTCCTGACAAAAATTTCATATATAATGAAGGCTTTTGTCCTGTTCATAATGTAATTACAGGCTCAAAAATAGAGACCTGCAAAGAAAAACACAAGGATGCTCCAGTACTTATTCATCCTGAATGTCCTGAAGATGCCCTAAAGGTATCTGACTTTATTGGAAGCACCTCAGAAATCATAAATTATGTTGCCACTCATCCTGCCAAGGAATATATAATTGCAACTGAAACAGGCGTATTTCATAAACTTATGGAGGTTAATCCTGATGCAGCATATATACCGGTAGTTGACAACCAGATATGTCAGGATATGAAATTGCTCACTTTAGATAAAGTGTATGATGCTCTTCTAAACAATACCGGTGAAGTTACTCTTAACAAGGATTTTTCAACGAGAGCTTTGATGCCACTCGAAAAAATGCTCGAGCTTGGTAAGTAAAGCAAGAAAGCAGGTTTTTATGAATATTAATACAGATATAGTAATTGTAGGATGTGGTGTCGCAGGTTTATTTTGCGCACTTAATATCCCTGAAGATAAAAATATAACAATAATAACAAAAGCTGATTTTGAGGAAAGCGACTCATTCCTTGCTCAGGGCGGTATATGTATGCTAAAAAACGAAGCCGACTACGACAGTTACTTTAGCGATACGATGAAAGCCGGTCATAACGAAAACAATCCTGAGTCAGTGGAGCTTATGATTCGTTCATCCAGAGAAATTATTTCAGATCTTATTTCTTACGGAGTTAGATTTGAACATAATGGGGATGACCTTGCATTTACAAGAGAAGGCGGACATTCTGTAAACCGAATTCTCTTTCATGAGGATATAACCGGAAAAGAAATAACCAGCACCCTGCTTAAAAGGGTTGTGGCACTTCCAAACGTAACATTTTTAACTCACACCACAATGCTTGATATTATTGAGGATAACTGCACCTGCCGCGGACTTGTATGCAAACATGAAAATGGCGATTTGTTTACCATAACAGCTGATGCAACTTTGCTTGCAACCGGCGGTCTTGGTGGATTATATACTCACTCAACAAATTTTCCGCATTTAAAGGGTGATGCTCTCGGCATTTCCCTAAAGCACAACATCGAGCTTCAGGATATTAACTATGTGCAGATTCATCCCACTACGCTATATTCCAAGAAACCCGGACGTCGTTTCTTAATATCGGAGTCAGTCAGAGGCGAGGGCGCAAAACTTCTTGATAAAAATCACGAAAGATTTGTCAATGAATTGCTGCCACGTGATATACTTACTAATGAGATACGAAAGAAAATGAGTGAACAAAAAACAAATCATGTGTGGCTTGATATGAGCTGCATAGGTGAAAGTGAGATACTTAATCATTTTCCAAACATTTACAGACACTGTCTTGAAGAAGGCTATGATGTAACAAAGGAATGTATTCCTGTTGTTCCTGCACAACACTATTTTATGGGTGGTGTAAAGGTTGATAAAAATGGCTGTACTTCAATGAAATACTTATACGCAGCTGGTGAGACCTGCTGTAATGGCGTGCATGGCGCAAATCGACTGGCAAGTAATTCACTGTTAGAAAGTCTTGTTTGGGCCAAACGTGCCGCAATACATATGAGTGAAAATGTAACTCACAATGATTCTATTTTCGATGCATCCAAATACATCGAGAAGGATTACAGTAATATTGAAAGCGAATACAAAGAATTGATTACAAATGAAATTTCTAAACTTAACAACAAAAAGGAGATCAATTATGCATCTTAAATATGATAATCTTATACTTCAGGCACTTGACGAAGATATTACAAGTGAAGACATTACAACAAATGCAGTTATGCCAACTGCAAGATTAGGTGAGGTTTCTCTTATCTGCAAGCAAGATGGAATTATCGCCGGTCTTGATGTTTTTGAAAGAGTTTTTACACTTCTTGATTCAAATACTAAAGTGACATTTGCATGTAAAGACGGGGACGCTGTTACAAACGGACAGCTTCTTGCAACAGTGACCGGAGACATTCGAATTCTCCTATCCGGTGAACGTACAGCCTTAAATTATCTTCAAAGAATGAGTGGAATTGCCACCTATACCCACGAAGTTGCTGAACTTCTTAAGGGCAGTAAAACAAAGCTTCTTGATACAAGAAAAACAACACCTAATATGAGAATATTTGAAAAATATGCTGTTAAAATTGGTGGTGGACACAATCATAGATATAATTTATCTGACGGAATATTACTAAAGGATAACCATATTGGTGCTGCCGGCAGTGTCACTAAAGCTGTGGAAATGGCAAAGGACTATGCTTCCTTCGTTCGCAAAATAGAGGTAGAGGTTGAGAACATGGATATGGTCAAAGAAGCTGTTGCAGCTGGTGCAGACATAATCATGTTAGACAATATGTCTCATGACGAAATGAGAGAAGCTGTTTCTTACATTGATGGTAGAGCATTAACTGAATGCTCTGGTAATGTCACAAAAGAAAATGTTGCCAAGCTTGTAGATATTGGTGTAGACTATATTTCAAGTGGTGCTCTCACCCATTCTTCTCCAATACTTGATGTATCGCTTAAGAATCTGCACCCAATAGATTAACAGATTGGAGGCAATTATGTCCGGGGAATTAAGGCGCGATGACATTATAAAAATATTACATGATTCAAAAATTCCTATATCAGGAACATTTTTATCAAATTCCTGCAAAGTCAGCCGACAGATTATTGTTCAGGACATTGCACTGCTTCGTGCAAAAGGTCATGATATTATCAGTACTAACAGAGGATATGTACTTCGTCCTCCTGAGCTTTGCAAAAGAGTAATTAAAGTTGCTCATTCAGATTCACAAATTGAAGATGAATTATCAACTATTGTAAATCTTGGTGGAACCATAATTGATGTAATTGTAAAGCATAATATTTATGGTGAATTTAAGGCTCTTCTTAATATATCAAGTATCCAGGATGTCATAGATTTCATTAATAAGATGAATAATGGCGAAGCGGTGCCATTAAAGAATGTTACAGACAATATTCACTATCATACAATTTCCGCTGAAAATGATGAAATTTTAGACAATATATCTAAAGAATTACGTTCTAAAAAATACTTACAGGATAGTTAGCATCAGCTTACTATCCTGTTTCTTCCTTCCTGCTTTCCGGTATATAGCAAATCATCAGCTTCCTTTATCTGATGGTGAAGTTCTATATCATTCTTTCCCTCAAGTATTCCAAAGGTCATTGTGGCATTTACGTTATATTTATCATATTCCACATTCATAATTCTTATTTCTTTGATTATATCATTCAAAATTATTCTTGCTTCATCATAATCAACACTGTCAAATACCAGTAGAAATTCCTCACCGCCCCATCTTACTGCATACCCTTTACCCAACATATTCTTTTTCAAAATAAATGCTATGCTTTTTAAAACCTCATCTCCACATTCGTGACCGAAGCTGTCATTTACCTTCTTGAAAAAATCAATATCACCCAGGGCTATCGAAAATGGCATTCCACTCTTCACTGCATTAGCCTGTGTATCCTTTAATTTATTCTCACCGCTTCTTCGATTATTAATGCCGGTAAGCGCATCTATTTCAACCATTTCCTTTAGCGAATTTCTCATATTCATAATAGAGCTTCCAATCTCTCCTATTTCATCATCACGTTTTAGAATATCTATATCCATATCCTCATTTAGATTTCCTTTAGATACGTTGTTTAGATATTTTCTAATTTTTTCAAGGAGTGCAACAATATTCTTCGAATACATGCTGCTCACTATTCCTGCAATAATCATTGCAATAAATGCTATTACTATTATTGGAAATACAGCCTTGTAAATCTCACCATCTACCTGAGATGCAGGCTTCGCAACTGCAACCATACCAACACATGTTGAATCGGCATTAAAAAGAGGTACATAATATGCATAATAGCTTTTTTGGTCAAGACTTGCATTATCATAAAAGCCTTCATTATGATTTTTGAGAACATCTGTCTCAATCTTTGAGTTAACTACTGAGCCTGTAAGTCTGTTACCATCATCATCTGTAATTGTTGTAACTATTCTTGTATTATAGTAAAAAACAGACACTTCTACATTTGATTTTGACTTGATGCTGTCAATCAATTCAGTATGTGTACTTATTACACTCTCTCCTTTAACAATTGCTACATTGTCCTTACCAACCATAGAATAATCTCCCGGATACATAATGTCATATGCATCAGCAACTGTATTGGCCACATTACCAAGCTCAACTCTAACTTCTCCACTCATTGAGTTTCTAAATGTGTTAAATGCAGATATAGTTATTACTATTCCCATAACAAGCATTGGAATTACTGTCATAACTATTAGCTTAAGATATATACCTGTTCTTTTCTTCTTCATAGTGATTCTCCTCATCTGCGTTGCTTATAACCCGCCGAAAGCTTCAATATTAGTGTAAATGTAAATTCTGATAATATTAATATTTTACCACAATTTTCACAGCGAAACAACGAAATTTTGCTTTGTTGCGTTAAAGTTTAACCGTGTAAAGTTTAGAAGTTTAAAGTTTTGAAATATTTTACTTGAAATTTATGTATGAATGGATTAAACTATGTATAAATTATTATATTATTTACACAACTATTTGTGCAGGAGCATTACTAAGGCTTCAGAATGGAGAATATTATGGATATTACAATTAAGAGACAGTTATATACTGACGAAGAGCTCAAGACTCTTTTACCTATGACACCTGAGATGAAGGAACTTAAGGCGAAGCGTGATAAAGAAATTGCTGATATTTTGTCAGGCAAATCTGATAAAATAATACTGGTTATTGGTCCTTGTTCAGCCGATAGAGAGGATGCTGTTCTTGACTATATTGGAAGGCTTCGTACAGTTCAGGATAAAGTAGAAGATAAAATCTTCATTATTCCTCGTATTTATACAAACAAGCCAAGAACAACCGGCGATGGTTATAAGGGAATGGCTCTTCAGCCAGATCCTGAACAGGATGCCGATATGCAGAAGGGTCTATTCTCTATCAGAGACCTTCACCTTCGCGCCATTAAGGAAACTGGTTTTACATGTGCAGATGAAATGCTTTACCCTGAGAATCATAGTTATTTATCAGATGTTCTCTCGTATGTGGCAGTTGGTGCACGTTCAGTGGAGAACCAGCAGCATCGTCTTGTTGCCAGCGGCATTGGAATTCCTGTAGGTATGAAGAATCCCACAAGTGGTGATCTCGAAGTTATGCTCAATTCTGTGACAGCAGCTCAGCATCCACATACATTTTCTTACAGAGGCTATGAAGTGACAAGCAAAGGTAATCCATTTGCGCATGCAATACTTCGAGGATTTGTAAAGGATGATGGACAGTCATATGCTAATTACCACTACGAGGATCTTGAGAAGCTTTACAATATGTACAGCAAGAGAAATCTCACAAATATGGGTGTTATCGTTGATACTAATCATGCTAATTCAGGCAAGAATTATATGGCTCAGATTAGAATTTGCAAGGAGGTTCTACACAGCTGTAAGCTTAACGAATCCTTCAGACATTTTGTTAAAGGTTTCATGATTGAAAGCTATATAGAGGATGGTAATCAAAAAATTGGTGAGGGAATTTATGGTAAGTCAATCACGGACCCTTGCCTTGGATGGAAAAAAACAGAAAAATTGATTCTAGATATGGCGCAACTCGTATAAATATAGTACAATGTTACTGACAAAAAGATAACAATAACAAATGAGGTAACAGATACTATGAGAATTGGTTTCGACAATGACAAATATTTAAAAATGCAATCAGAGCATATTCGCGAGAGAATAAGTAAATTTGGAGACAAGCTTTATCTTGAATTCGGTGGAAAATTATTTGATGATTTTCACGCATCAAGAGTTCTTCCCGGATTTGCTCCTGACAGTAAATTACAGATGCTTATGCAGCTTGCAGATCAGGCTGAAATTGTAATCGTCATAAGTGCTGCTGATATCGAGAAGAATAAAGTTCGTGGAGATCTTGGAATAACATATGACATTGATGTTCTTAGATTGATGGAAGCTTTCAAGAGCCGTGGTCTTTATGTTGGAAGTGTTACTATAACACAGTATTCCGGTCAGAAATCTGCTGATAAATTCAAGCAGAAATTAGAGTCTCTCAATATTAATGTATATATTCACTACGCTATTGAAGGTTATCCTTCTAATATACCACTTATCGTAAGTGATGAGGGATATGGTAAGAATGACTACATTGAAACTACAAGACCACTTGTGGTAATAACAGCTCCTGGTCCTGGAAGTGGAAAGATGGCTACATGTCTTTCTCAGCTTTACCATGAGAATAAGCGTGGCGTCAAAGCCGGATATGCCAAATTCGAAACATTTCCTATTTGGAATATTCCACTTAAGCATCCGGTCAACCTTGCATATGAAGCAGCTACCGCTGATCTCAACGATGTTAATATGATTGACCCATTTCATATGGAGGCTTATGGCGTTACAACGGTTAACTATAATCGTGATGTTGAGATTTTCCCAGTTCTTAATGCTATTTTTGAACAAATATATGGGGAGAATTCTTATTACAAGTCTCCTACAGATATGGGTGTTAATATGGCCGGTAATTGTATTATTGATGATGCAGCCTGCTGCGAGGCTTCCAATATGGAAATTCTTAGAAGATATTATGAAAGTCTCAACAAGCTTGCTAAGGGCTCTGCTTCAGAAAATGAAGTGTACAAGATTGAGCTTATTATGAAGCAGGCTAAGATTTCTACTAATGACAGAAGGGTTACTGTTGCTGCTAATGAACTTGCTCAGAAGCTAAATGTTCCTACTGCTGCAATCGAGCTTGAAAATGGTGAAATTATCACAGGAAAGACTTCTGAACTTTTGGGACCTTCTGCTGCTGTTCTTCTTAATGCACTTAAGAAGCTTGGTGGCCTTGCAGATGATATTCATCTCATTGCCCCTTCAGTAATTGAGCCTATTCAAAAGCTTAAGGTTAATTACCTGGGCAGCCACAATCCAAGACTTCACACTGATGAAGTATTAATGGCACTTACAATTTGTGCTAGTACAGACAATAATGCCAAAATTGCTCTTGAGCAGCTGCCAAAGCTGTGCGGTTGTGAAATCCATACAACTGTCATGCTTTCCAATGTTGATACTAAAGCATTTAAGAAGCTTGGTCTTCATCTAACAAGCGATCCTGTACGAGAATTAAAACAGTTTATTTTCTAAATATATTAAACAAATGCCGGCTGATTTTCAGTCGGCATTCTTTATTCGTTTCCTGTTCTATGAATATATATTTCTTTATCCTTGTATTCTTTATGACGTTTTATAAGTTCATCTATAATCTCTGGCTTATCCCAAAAATGCATTGGATAAACATCACTTTTCTTACCGGATTCCATTAATACATTCTCTATGAAATACTCTATTCCTTCAAATGCATACTCTTCCTGCCTTGAATCAAGTGGTAAAAATGCTATATCAATATGTTTGCCCTTTATCTGCTCAACAATTTCTGTATATAAGCGTTCCATATGCTTATTGGTGTCCACATTCTGCTCCCATTTCCACATATTTAAATCACCTGCATGAAACACAACACAATCATTATGTGTAACTCTAAAGGCTACCCCTCTGTCTGTTGAAGCAAATGCATCCACAATAATACCTCCATTAAAGCTTTCACCCGCTCTAAGAACAGCAATCGAAGGTAAATCCTCATCTTTTATCCCCATTCTATTTCTCTGACTCACAGAAAATGGAATATCCTTCGCTATTACATATCTGACATTTTTTCTTGTATTCTTAATTTGCCAAATATCTCTATTATAATGATCATAGTGTCTATGACTTACAAATATATAAAGAGTTTTATCTTCATTCATATGTGGAATTTCTCCACAAAAGTAATCGAATAATAAATAACAGTCCTCAAATTCTACGAGGAATCCACTATGACCTATGTATGTTATTTGGGGTTTCATAATTTCACACTTCTTTCTACATTTCTCTGAGTGCGAACCGACCGAGGTGACAACCGAGACCTCGAACCTTCGAGCCCCGGTGAGGCTCGTACCAAACAAAAAGGACATCCTTGTGGATGTCCTTTTGTTTAATCTAAGAGCGCGAGACGGGACTCGAACCCGCGACCCCGACC
>CAZBKO010000024.1:0-26406 GCA_964492545.1 uncultured Lachnospiraceae bacterium | reverse complement strand
TTTTATTGAATTTTCAAGGTGCATAAGCACTTATTCAAGTGCGAAGTTTGAGTAAGAATCATGAAAATCATGATCATGACATGGAGTATTTGTATGGCCACGAGCATGAAAATCATGACCACCATGAAAATCATGACCACCATCACAATCATGACCATCATCACGACCACGATAATCATGTACATCATGAGCACAGAAACCTTAATGATATTATTGCAATTATTGATGGTGCAAATATGACAGAAAATGCTAAGAATATTGCAAAAAGAATATTTATGGTGCTGGCTGAGGCAGAATCACAGGCCCATGGAGTAGAAATAGAAAATGTGCATTTTCATGAGGTGGGAGCTGTTGATTCGATTGTTGATATTGTGGCAGTGGCTGTATGCTTTGATAACCTTAATGTGGATAAATGCATTATTAAGGAATTATGTGAGGGAACAGGAACTGTAAGATGTCAGCATGGAATTTTACCGGTACCTGTTCCGGCAGTTGTAAATATTGTTAAGAATACAGGACTTAATCTTAAGATAACTAATATGCACGGAGAGTGTGTAACACCAACAGGTGCGGCCATTGCAGCTGTATTAAAAACAGACAGTATATTACCGGAAACATTTACTATAGATACAATAGGTATGGGAGCAGGTAAGAGAAATTCTGAGCATCCAAGTATTGTAAGGGCAATGATAATAAGTGAAAATGCAGAAGCCGGAAGAGATTACATTTATAAATTAGAATCAAATATTGATGACTGCAGTGGTGAAAATCTTGGATATGTTATGGATAAATTATTTGAAGCAGGTGCCAGAGATGTGCATTACATGCCTGTGTTCATGAAGAAAAACAGACCGGCATATCAATTGAATGTAATTTGCAGTGAAGAAGATGTAAGTAAAATGGAAGAAATCATTTTTACAGAAACAACAACAATTGGAATTAGAAAACAGAAAATGGAAAGAACAATTCTAGATAGAAATTGTGCTGTAGTTCATACAGAAATTGGTGATGCACAGATAAAAGTGTGCAAATACGGCAGCATAGTAAGAAAATATCCAGAGTATGAGAGCATAATAAAACTATGTTCTGAAAATAATTTATCATATCAGGAAGTATCACGAATTGTTATGAGGGCTATTGCGGATGAA
Organism: uncultured Lachnospiraceae bacterium; assembly: GCA_964492545.1. Classification (GTDB taxonomy): domain Bacteria; phylum Bacillota; class Clostridia; order Lachnospirales; family Lachnospiraceae; genus RGIG1934. The sequence continues at coordinate 25,258 of CAZBKO010000024.1, read as the reverse complement.
TGAAAAATACAATAATCTATTATTGCAGATGGATAATTATACAAAGGAAAATATACTTATTGCATTTTCAGGTGGTGTTGATTCAAGTCTGTTGTTGATGATTGCCTGTGAGAAAGCGAGGCTTCATGGCACGAAGGTATATGCCGTAACTGCCCACACGAAATTACATCCAATGGGAGATGTGGAGGTTGCAAAAAAGGTGGCAGCCGAAGCAGGAGCTGAACATAGGGTTGTGTACATTGATGAGCTTTCAGAAGCAGGAATAGAAAACAATCCAATAGACCGCTGCTACAAATGTAAGAGAACAATATTTACAGGAATCGTAGAAATGGCTCAGAAAATGGGAATAAGGTATATGCTTGATGGGACAAACGAGGATGACATGCATGTATATAGACCTGGAATAAAAGCATTGAAGGAACTGAATATTATAAGTCCTTTGGCAGATAATATGATTACCAAAAAAGAGGTTAGAGAACTGGCAGAACAATATAACGTATCTGTAGCAGACAGACCATCAACCCCTTGTATGGCCACAAGGCTTCCTTATGGTGTGAAGTTAGATTATGAGCTGCTTGAAAGAATAGATAAAGGTGAACAGTTTATTAGAAAACTGGGATTTTATAATGTGCGTCTTAGAGTTCATAGAAATGTGGCAAGGATTGAGGTTGACTCAAATGCTCTTAGTAATATAATAGATATGAAGGATAAGATAACAGACTATTTAAAAGAATTAAAATTTGAATATATAACTCTTGATTTGGAAGGATTCAGATCAGGAAGTATGGATTTACAGAAATGAGGCAATTATGAAAGATACAATACGTCAGGAATTTTTGACAGGAGAAAGAGCACTATTTAACAGACAGGATTTATACATTGTGGATACTATTTTTGATGATGGAGAGTCACCACTTAAGGAATGCAGAAATATTGAACTTGAAGGCAGTATGTTCAAGTGGAAATATCCTATATGGTATAGCAGGGATATTAAAGTGAGAAATTGTACATGGTTTGAAATGGCAAGAGCGGGTGTGTGGTATTCTGATAATGTGGACATTGAGGACAGTATTGTCCATGCACCTAAGAATTTTAGAAGATGTGATGGACTTAAGCTTAAGAATGTGATAATACCAGATGCTGCGGAAACACTTTGGAACTGCAATAATGTTGTGATGGATAATGTAACAGCAAATGGCGATTATTTTGCAATGAACAGCACTAATATGAAGATTAATGATTTTAAGCTGACAGGAAACTATTCCTTCGACGGATGCAGAAATTTGGAGATACACAATGCTAAAATGCTCTCAAAGGACGCATTTTGGAACAGTGATAATATAACAGTATATGATTCATTTATTTCAGGAGAATATCTTGGATGGAATGCGAAGAATTTAACACTTGTCAATTGTACAATCGAAAGCCTTCAGGGAATGTGCTATATTGATAATCTCGTAATGAAGAACTGCAAGCTGATAAATACAACACTTGCCTTTGAATATTCCACAGTTGAAGCAGATATAACAAGTAAAATTGACAGTGTTATGAATCCGTCAGGTGGAACAATCAAAGCTGAGCACATTGATACTTTGATAATAGAGAAGGATAAAGTTGATCCTTCCAAGACAAAGATTATTGCAGGCTAGCAACTAATAATTGAAAGGGTGAAATTATGTACGATTTTGATAAGGTAGTAAATAGACGAAATACTTATTCGCTTAAATGGAACGTGGAAGAAAATGAGCTTCCTATGTGGGTTGCTGATATGGATTTTCAGACTGCACCAGAGATAATAGAAGCACTTTCGAAGAGAGTGAATCACGGTGTATTTGGCTATTCAATTATTCCGGATGAATGGGCACAGGCTTATGAGAGCTGGTGGCGTGACAGACATAATCTGACAATAGAGTCAGAGTGGCTTGTTTTCTGCACAGGGGTAATACCTGCAATTTCAAGTACTGTCAGAAAGATAACAACCCCGGGAGAAAACGTTGTGGTTCAGACACCAGTGTATGATATGTTTTTTAATTCAACATTTAATAATGGAAGAAATGTTCTTGAGAACAAATTGATATATGAAAATGGACAGACAAGAATGGATTTTGAAGATTTGGAAGAAAAGCTAAAGGATCCTCAGACTTCACTTATGATACTTTGTAATCCACAGAATCCGGCAGGTAAAATCTGGGATAAGGAAACGCTTGAAAAGGTAGGACATTTGTGTAAGAAATACAATGTGGTAGTTCTGGCAGATGAAATTCACTGTGACATAGTTAAGCCTGGTAAGAAATATATTCCATTTGCTTCAGTATCAGAAGAATGTAAAATGAACAGTATAACATGTTTGGCACCAACAAAGGCATTTAACATTGCAGGCATACAAAGTGCTGCTGTTATGATACCTAATGATAATCTGCGACATAAAATATGGAGAGCACTTAACACAGATGAGGTAGCGGAACCAAATGCATTTGCAATGAGCGCAACAATCGCTGCATTTACTCAGGGTGGAGCATGGCTTGATGCTCTTAATGAATATATACAGATTAATAAGGATACAGCAAAAGAGTTTATTGAAAAAGAAATACCACAAATTAAGCTTATGGATTCTGAAGCAACGTATTTATTGTGGATTGATATAAGTGAAATAGCAGAAAATAGTACTGAATATGCAGATTTCATTAGAAGTAGCACAGGATTGTATATCACAGACGGCTCTCACTATAGAGGTAATGGAAGTATGTTTGTGAGAATGAATGTGGCATGCTGCAGGGAGGCACTTCTTGATGGTTTAAATAGACTGAAAAGAGGAACGGAAAAGTATTGTAACAGATAGAATGGAGAAAAAATGGCTTTATATGCAATAGGTGATTTTCATTTATCATTTACTGTGGACAAACCAATGGATGTGTTTGGTCCGGTGTGGAAAAATCACGTAGAGAAAATTAGAAAGAACTGGAACAAAGTTGTTTGTGAATCGGATACTGTTGTTATAACAGGTGACCATTCATGGGGGGAGAAAACTTGAACAGTGCAGTGAGAATTTGAAATTTATAGAGAATCTTCCAGGACGAAAGATTCTCCTTAGAGGCAATCATGATATGTTCTGGGATGTGAAAAAGACAGCCAAACTCAATGAAATGTTTAGAGGAAAGCTAGAGTTTTTGCAAAATAATTTTTATACATATGAGGACTATGCCCTTGTTGGAACGAAAGGCTACTGCTACGAAGGTAAGGAATCAGAAGAACGTTTTGAGCAAATAAGAGATAGAGAATTGGAGAGACTTATAAAATCGTTTGAGGCAGCGAAAAATGATGGATACAGCAAATTCATCATGTTTCTTCATTATCCACCGACAAGTATTGGCGAGACCGAAAGCTGCTTTACAAGAGTGGCGAAGGAATACGGAGCTTGTAATGTTGTGTATTCACATTGTCATGGAGTAGAAAGGTATAATGACAGTTTTCAAGGTGAGGTTGATGGAATAGAGTATAGTCTTGTATCATCAGATTTTCTGAAATTTAAACCACACAAAATAAGTCTGATGACTTGATTTTCATATTATTATTAGCACATGAGAGAGAAATCTTTTGTGTGCTTTTTTATGTTTGCGCGCCATGGCGCGCTCTTGGAGATGTTGTTAAATTAAAACGTGGTGTAATAAAAGCAAAAAGTGATAATATAGTTAGGTCTGATGAAATAAAAAGATTTTTAAAAGTCATAAATATAGGGAATCAATTCAATTGAATCATAATTGCATCAATTATATCAATTTGCGAATGAATGATATAATTGAATTGACAATGATTAAATTAAGTAATATTATAATTATATCAGAAAAGCTATCTTTGATATAATTGATTAAGAAAATGAGGAAATTAGATGCGAGAGCTAAATTATATTAATAATTGGGATAAGCTGTTGACTCCAGAGGTTGTTGGAATGTTGACATCTATTCATGAATTCAAGGGAGAACAAAATTTATTTATTGAAGCACATGCTGATCAGTTAACAGAATTGATGGATATAGCGAAAATTAAGAGTACGGAAGCTTCAAATAAAATTGAAGGTATATTTACTTCAGATGAAAGATTGAAGAAAATAGTAATGGATAAAACAACTCCTAAATCTCGCGATGAACAAGAGATTGCCGGATATAGGGATGTTCTTAATACAATTCATGAAAATTATGATTATATATTGGCTAAACCAGGAGTGATTCTACAGCTACACAGAGATTTGTATAAATTTCAGGGAGCTAGAGCCGGAGGACATTTCAAAACATCTGATAATGTGATTGCAGAAACTGATTCAGATGGTAACCGAAGAGTAAGATTTCAGCCTGTATCAGCTTGGGAGACAGCAGGAGCAATAGATCAATTATGTTATGCGTTGGATGAAGCAGTGAAAGACACGAAGATTGATCCGTTAATTCTAATTCCTATGTTTATTTTAGATTTTCTATGTATTCATCCATTTAATGATGGAAATGGTAGAATGAGCCGCTTGTTAACCTTATTATTACTATATCGAAGCGGATATATTGTTGGCAAATATATCAGTATTGAAAAGATGATTGAAGAATCAAAAGAAACGTATTATGAGGCATTACAGGCAAGTTCTATTGGATGGCATGAAGAAGAAAATGATTATCAGCCATTTGTAAGTTATATACTTGGTGTTGTAGTAGCAGCGTATAAAGAATTCTCTTCAAGAGTAAGACTTGTTACAACAGCTGGATTATCAAAGGGAGAACGAATTGGAGAGATCATCAAACAAACAGTTGGTACGATTACAAAAGCAGAAATTATGACAAAGTGTCCAGACATAAGCCAGATCACAGTACAAAGAACACTTATAGAATTGCAGAATAATGGTGATATTTTGAAAATTGGTGGAGGACGCTATACAAAATACACTTGGAATTGGGAAAAGGAGAATTAAAAAATAGAATTGATAGTCTTTGGGAAATATTTTGGACAGGAGGCTTAACGAATCCGTTAGATGTAAATCTGGCGATGTAATATGTGAAATTAAGACTCGCATTTTGATACAAGGAATAGCGGCATAAGCGTAGAGGTGTCGGAGTGTCGTTAAAGGTGTCGGTTTAGACCGGCCTATTTTTTATCAGGAGGAAGCGAAATGCCAACAATAACAAAAAAGCAGCTGGAAGATTACCAGCAGCTATGTAAAGATAGGGATAGTGGGCGTATACTTACACCAGATAGGTTGCGCTTTATATGTGAAGCACACAAATATAATGCTGAAGCTATTGGCAAGCACATGCTTGAAACAATGACCAAGATACAGAAAAATAGAAGAAAATAGTATGGACTACACAGTTTTGAGAGAAGACATGTGTTTTCATAAGTGGCACGAGTATTGTCCACTCGATGCACAGTATAAAAGATATTCAAGTTCAGCTCCTTCAGTGATTGCTGCAAGGCATAGAATTAACGATGTGTATTATGCTTTTGCGGATGCTGAAGCGCTTATTGTATTCGGTCTGGTCAAGAGCAACATGGCGATGTCGTAAATACCAAAGAAAACTGGTGGAACTAGAAGGTTAGGAATACCAACTATTGCAGACAGAATTGCACAAATGGTGGCAAGAATGTTTGTAGAACCTGTAGTAGAACCAATGTTTTGCGAAGATTCATATGGTTACAGACCTTACAAGTCGGCAATCGATGCTATAGCAACAGCAAGAAAACGATGTTGGAGTGATACATTGTCGCACAAAAGAAGAGGCTATCTTTATCAAAGAGAAGTTAGCAACTAGATTTACAGAATGTAATCTAGATACAGTTTCAGTGCATCTGTAAGCAATTCTTCATCTAAGAACTTTCGAGGTAGAAGGCGTAGAGCTGAGAAATGGCTCTGCACTGTGAGACAGCGAGAACCAAAACTATTTGCCCATTGGAGCAACTTATATTCGTGTTGTTGAATGATAAAAGCCGTATGAAAGAAGAGTTTCACGTACGGTTCCGTGAGAAGTTTGAGGTGAAAGTCCTCTTACTTACTCGACTGAGAGGTCGGGAAATTTAATTTAATTCCCCTCATATTTGATTGAAAATGTCAGTTTATTCTATATATTAGTGGTAGTATTATGTGATTTGTGGTAATATAGTTAGTAAGATATGGCTAACTATATATACGTTGAAAAGAGGTTAGATAATGACACTTAATGAATTACCAATAGGAAAAACTGCGACAATTACAGCAGTTGGGGGTGAAGGGGCATTAAGACAGCATTTTTTGGATATGGGCGTTATTCCAAATGAGAATATAACACTTATAAAGTTTGCTCCTATGGGAGATCCAATGGAATTTATGATTCATGGATATGAGCTTACACTTAGAGTTGCAGACGCAGCGAGAATAGAAATTAATGACATAAGAGATAGAGAACATAAGCCGGAAGAGATAGAGGATAAAGTCAGGAAGAGTAAGAGCCATCCGGGACTTGGTGAGGGTGGTAAATATCATGTGAAAGCAACAGAGAAGCCACTTCCGGAAGAAACACTTTTAACATTTGCTTTAGCAGGAAATCAGAATTGTGGAAAGACAACATTATTTAATCAGCTCACCGGTTCTAATCAGCATGTTGGTAATTTCCCAGGTGTTACTGTAGATAGAAAGGATGGGGCAATAAAGGGACACACTAATACATTGATAACTGATTTACCAGGGATATATTCAATGTCACCATATTCAAGTGAAGAGATTGTGACAAGAGAATTTGTAATGAATGAACATCCAAAGGGAATTATCAATATAGTTGATGCATCCAATATTGAGAGAAATCTGTATCTGACTATGCAGTTATTAGAGCTTGACATTCCAATGGTTCTCGCACTTAATATGATGGATGAGGTCAGAGAAAATGGTGGTTCAATTCTTGTAAATGAGATGGAGGAGATGCTTGGAATACCAGTTGTTCCAATTTCAGCAGCTAAGAACGAAGGAATTGACGAGTTGATAGAGCATGTTATGCATGTTGCAAAGTATCAGGAAAAACCGGGACGAATTGATTTCTGTCATGAAGATAGGAATGGCGGTGCAGTACATAGATGCCTTCATGGCATAATGCATTTAATAGAAGATCATGCAAAGATAGCAGATATTCCCATCAGATTTGCGGCAAGTAAGTTAGCTGAGGGTGATCCAATGATATGTGAAAAGCTTAATCTGGATGAGAATGAAAAGGAAATGCTTGAGCACATTATTTCACAGATGGAAAAGGAAAGCGGGCTTGACAGAGCGGCGGCCATAGCTGATATGCGATTTTCATTTATCAAGGACATATGTGGCGCAACGGTTATCAAACCTCACGAGAGCAAAGAACATTTAAGAAGTGCGAAAATAGATAAGATATTAACAGGAAAATATACAGCAATCCCAGCATTTATCGGAATTATGGGAATTGTGTTCTGGCTTACATTTAATGTTATTGGTGCTTTTTTTCAATACCTGCTGGAGATTGGAATTGATAAATTAAGCAGCATTGTTGATGGTGTACTTACAAGAGGTGGGGTCAACTCTGTGTTACACTCCCTTGTTATTGACGGAATATTTAATGGTGTTGGAAGTGTGTTAAGCTTCCTGCCAATAATTGTTACACTATTTTTCTTCCTGTCGCTTATGGAGGACAGTGGTTACATTGCCAGAGTAGCATTTGTAATGGATAAGCTTTTAAGAAAAATAGGACTTTCAGGAAGAAGCATTGTGCCAATGTTAATTGGATTTGGATGTACAGTTCCGGGAGTTATGGCAACTAGAACTCTTCCATCAGAGCGAGACAGAAAGATGACAATTTTACTGACACCTTTCATGAGCTGCTCTGCAAAACTCCCAATTTATGCATTTTTTGCCGCTGCATTTTTTCCTGGATACGGAGCAATTGTTATGATTTCATTGTATGTTCTTGGAATGATTGTAGGAATTCTGATGGCACTTATTTTTAAGAGTACATTGTTTAAGGGTGAGGCAGTACCATTTGTAATGGAATTACCTAATTATAGGATGCCGGGAGCTAAAAATGCAGGAATGCTTTTGTGGGATAAGGCAAAGGATTTTATACAGCGAGCTTTTTCAGTTATTTTCATTGCAACAATTGTTATCTGGTTCCTTCAGACATTTGATATATCACTAAATGTGGTGTCAGATTCCCAGGACAGCATTCTTGCGATTATTGCAGGAGCAATATCACCGATATTTAAGCCACTTGGGTTTGGAGACTGGCGAATATCAACAGCACTTATTACAGGATTTATGGCAAAGGAAAGTGTTGTTTCTACGCTATCAGTTCTGTTTAATTCAACCAAGATGCTCATGGAGGTGATTACACCTCTGGCAGCAATGAGTTTACTTGTATTTTGTTTATTATATACACCATGTGTTGCAGCAATTGCTTCAGTTAAGAGAGAGCTTGGTGCAAAGTGGGCTGCAGGTGTTGTGATTATTCAATGTGCAATTGCATGGATATTTGCATTTATTGTTACATTAATAGGTTCAATAATTATTTAAGTGGTTTTGGTATGAGAGGGAGATGGAAAAATTGGAAAATATTATTAAACAAAATCAGGAATTTGAGATGTTACTGCAAAATCTTGGCTGCGGTGTATGTATTTATGATGTCAGAGATGATAAGTCGCTTTCAGTCAGATATATTAATGAAGGATATATTAGGCTGCTGGAGGGCGAAAGAAATGAGCTTATAAATCTGTTTAATGAGAATCCATTGTTTGGCGTTGAACTTGAGGAAAGAGATAGATTTAGGAAATTTTTCAGGGAAATAATTGCAGACAGACGAGATGGAGAGATAAGCTTTAATGGTGTAACTTTAACGGGACGAAAGCTTTGGGTAACACTTAAGATAGCATACGCTATTAAAGAGGATGCACAGGATAGGGTCTATGCTACGTACTTTGACAACACTAATGAGAAATTAATGCAGCATCAGTTAAGTGTAGTTATTCATAATTCTCCAGGGGCTGTATGCTTCTTTAAATGGGAAAATAACAAGCTAAATCCAATTGTTGTTAGTGAGAAATATTCAGAAATGATAGGTACAGATGCTCTAAAAGCAATTCGGGAAACAAAGGAATTTATGTTTACGCATGTTCATCCTGATGATTTATCAGGTGTTCAGAGAGCAGTAAAAGAGGGAATATTTGAGACTAATCTGATAAATTATACATATAGATCTTTTAATGAGAAAACAAAAAAATATATTTGGATAAATGTTCAGGGTAAGGCTGTTCCCCAGGATGATGGAAGTAAATATATATATGTAACATACACAGACATAAGTATTGAGAAGAAGATAGAAGAAAAACTTATAGAGAATCAGAGAAATATTGAGACTGCAGTTGAGAGTGCAGGTATGTGGTATTGGATGTATGACTGGAAAAAAGATGTTTTATCACTGGGTAAGAGACTTCAAAGAGACTTTAGATTACCACCTAAGATTGAGAATTACTCCAAGGTTGCCATGACACACAAGGTAATAGTTGATAAATATATTCCGGATTTTATTAGAATGATTAATAATATCAGTTAAGGAAAGGAACAGGAATCCTTAGAGTGTCAGGGATTTCTTCCAGATGGTTCAGTTCACTGGGGAAGACTTTTACTCACTAATATGTACAATGGCAGCGAGCTTACCGGAAAGGCTGTTGGAACCACTGTACTTATTGATGATTCAGTAGATTTGAAACAGAAATATGAGATTGAAAAACGGCGTGGTTATATTACAGATGATAACCTTTTAGGTCATGCATATTTCAGTCTGACAAGAAATGAATCAATTAGCTACGACTTTGAAAAGGTTTTAGGCAATAATGCACAGTCAATTTCGTATGATGATATGAGTAATCAGATTGCCGAAAGAATAGAATCAGATGTAATGAGAAAAGAATATCTTGAATTTAGTGATAAAAATGAATTAATGAATAAATATGAGCTAGGTAATTCAGAAGTTCACATTGATTATAGAATGACTATGCCAAATGGCAAAATTTCATGGATTAGAAGTGTATTTCATATGATGAGAGACCCTAACGAGATGGATATGCTGTTGTTTTGTTATTGCTATAATATTAACAAGAGCAAAATGATGGAATCTATGATGCAATTTGCTGTAAATGATGATTATGATCTTATAGGAAGTGTTGATCTTGTCACAGGTGAAGCATATATGATATTTAGTCAGAATAGTTATCATGATAATGGAAAAGAGTATGTAGAGCAATCCTATGAGGAATCAGTGATAAAATTTGCTGAAAATGCAATTGTTGCTGATGAGAGAGCAGAATATATTAATAGGGCTTCGCTAAAAAATATTAAGAAGCAATTATCAGACAAGCCGTCATTTGAATTCAATATTCAAATGATGAGTAATGGACAAACAAGAATTAAGAAGGTAAGATATTTAAAATTTGATGGTGATATTGATATGTGTCTGTTTACACAGATAGATATTACTTTAAGCATTGAAAAGGAACAAAAAAAACAGCAAATGCTTAGGGAAGCTCTTAGTGAGGCAGAGGTTGCCAATCGTTCCAAGACAACATTTCTATCTCAAATGAGCCATGAAATAAGAACACCTATGAATGCTGTAATCGGTATGGCCAATTTAGCATATGAAGAAAAAGATATTGCTATAAAAAATGAATATATCAAGAAAATTGATTCTTCCAGTCATTTTTTACTTGGGATTATTAATGATATTCTTGATATGAGCAGAATTGAAAGTGGAAAATTTGAGCTGCACAACTCATGGTATTTTGTGACTGATATTCTCAATTCATGTATTAATATGCTTGAACCTGAAATGAAAAAGAAGAACATTAAGTTCATTTACCCGTCTTTTGATAGAATAGGTAATGTTGAATTTTATGTTGATTCACTCAGATGCCAGCAGATATATATGAATTTACTTAATAATGCATTGAAATTCACACCTGAAGGTGGAACTATTGAAATGAAATTTAAGAACGTATCCCATGACGATAATATAAGCAATGACAGCATTACTATCAGGGATACAGGCTATGGTATGAGTGAAGAGTTTTTAAAAAGAATCTTTAATCCTTTTGAACAGGAAGAGAATATTTATACTAATCAGGTTCAGGGAACAGGATTGGGTCTGGTGCTTGTGAAGAAAATACTTGATGCAATGGGCGGAAGAATAGAAGTTAAGAGCGAGCTTGGAAAAGGTTCTGAATTCACATTTACTATTCCATATAAGTATAGGTTAAGTGAACATAATATTAAGAGTAAGAGCTCTGATATACGAGACAACAGCAGGCTTTCAGGTCTTAGAATTCTATTAGCTGATGACCATCCATTGAACAGGGAAATTGCATCTAAGCTATTGGAAAAACAGGGTGTCATGGTAGATGAAGCATTTGACGGTGAGGATGTTCTCGAAAAATATCTTAATGCAGAGGATAATTATTACGATTTGATTCTTATGGATGTAAGAATGCCTAAAATGAATGGTCTGGAAGCTACGAAGTCCATAAGAATTACAGATAAGCCTGATTCACAAACAATACCTATTATCGCAATGACAGCAAATGCATTTGACAGTGATGTTCAGACTTCAATTGATGCAGGAATGAATGCTCATTTATCAAAACCATTTAAGCCGGAAGTATTATACGAAATAATAAGAATGAATGTTCATAGCTAAATAAAGTTTACAAAAATTGATACACCTACAACAGTGATTATTCCGGATACAACGATGGAAAGGCTGCTGATAGCTCCTTCAACTGCACCAAGTTCCATAGCTTTAGCGGTACCGATTGCATGTGATGATGTTCCAAGGGCTACACCCTTTGCAATTGGGTTATTGATTCTGAAAATTTTAAATACTATGTCAGCAATAACATTTCCAATTACGCCGGTTATAATTATTACTGCAACGGTGATTGATACGTATCCACCAAATTCATCTGATACGTCCATACCGATTGCTGTGGTTATTGATTTTGGAAGAAAGGTTACATATTCCTTATGTTTTAAATTAAATATAAGCACCAGGGCTAGTATTGAACCAAGTGAGGTAATTACACCTGATATTATTCCGGCGAAAATTGCAGCTGCGTTTGACTTAAGAATTTCCAATTGCTCATACAGTGGTATTGCCAGACAGACTGTGGCAGGTGTAAGTAAGTAGCTTATATATTTGGCACCATCATAGTATGTGTCATAATCAATTCCTGCAATAACAATCACAATAATTGTAATAATAATAGATATAAGCAGAGGATTAAATAGTGGGCATTTAAAGTGAGCCTTAAGCCATGAGCCGATTAAGTACGAAGCAAGGCTGAGGAGCAATCCAAGGAAAACTGATGATTCAATAAAGCTATTCATGTTCTTCGACCTTCTTTCTGGTGATAATAAATTGGGTTATTAGTCCTGAGATTATCATTACAACAGCAGTTGATACAAATGTTATTGTCAGATATACGATACAGGAGGGTCTGATGATATTCCAAACATTTATGAGCCCTACGGCAGCAGGAATAAACATTATCGGCATGATTTCAATAAGATAATGTCCGGTTTCACGAACACTTTCATATGGTATTATGTGGAACTTAAGACATGAAAACATAATACCAATACCGTAGATACTTGCAGGTATTGGAAGTGGTATTACGTAATTCAATACTTCGCCAATAAAGGAAATCAGTAATATAATTGAAAATTGTTTGATGTATTTCATATTAATCTCCAGTTCTATAAATTGCTACAGCCAATTTATAGTAGCACCAGGATTCTTATGTGTCAAGATAATATAGATAAAGTACAGTTTTAAAAAGAAAACTAAAATCAAAAATATGGTGTTGACATCAAAAAAAACATATGTTACACTGTTCCCCGTATGAGAAACTGAATATCGTTTTTTTCATGCAAATGTATGACCACTCCTATATAGGAGGCAGCCTAACGGACAGGCGGGTCGGTTGCCGGTGTAGCCCTATGGGCTATGTTATTGATTGAGTTAGAAGCTCAAATTTTATAAGTTGATTACTTTATAATCAGTGCACAACGCACATCATCTTGTGAAACGGTCAATAAGAGTGACAGTATATTTGCAGTTACTTCAATACATATTAAGACGTAATTTCTTAATAGGAGGTAGCGGATAATTTCTGGAAAAAAGATATCAGATTATTTGATAATGACATAGTCATATTACTCAAAAAATGGATATAAATTGACATTATAGCAGGTGATTGCAATGAGCAGTCACCTGTTTTTTTATTGATAGGGAATTTCGTCCTATCAATTTAAAACGCTCTACGGGATGTGCACAAATTCGTAAGGAAAATATCACTTCGTGCCTGCACGGAAATAATATGAAGCAAGGGAGAAAAAATGGGCAAAGAAGATCAGAGAAGAGCTCCTATTTATGAAGCACTGGAGAAGTTTCGAAAACAAAGAGTAGTACCTTTCGATGTGCCAGGTCATAAAAGAGGAAGAGGTAATCCGGAATTAGTGGAATTACTGGGGGAAAAATGTGTTGGAATTGATGTTAATTCTATGAAACCGTTGGATAATTTGTGCCATCCGATATCTGTAATACGCGATGCAGAACATTTAACAGCAGAAGCTTTTCATGCTGAAAATGCATTTTTGATGGTAGGAGGAACAACATCGGCAGTGCAGAGTATGATTTTATCAGTTTGCAAGCGTGGAGACAAAATTATTTTGCCTAGAAATGTACATAAAAGTGCCATAAATGCCATGGTATTATGTGGAGCAGTACCTGTCTATGTTAATCCGGAGGTAAATCCAACACTTGGTATTTCCCTTGGAATGGAGCTGCCATATGTGGAACAGGCAATTATGGAAAATCCTGATGCAGTGGCAGTCCTTGTAAACAACCCAACTTATTATGGTATTTGTTCGGATATTAAGTCAATAGTGAAGTTGGCTCATGAACATGGAATGAAGGTATTGGCAGATGAGGCACATGGAACACACCTTTATTTTGGAAAAGATCTACCAATTTCAGGAATGGATGCAGGAGCTGATATGTCGGCAATTTCAATGCACAAGTCAGGAGGAAGCCTGACTCAAAGCTCGATTTTGTTAACCAACAAAGGTGTAAATGCTGATTATGTCAGACAAATAATCAATTTACAGCAGACAACAAGTGCATCATATCTTTTATTATCAAGTCTTGATATTTCAAGAAGAAATCTTGCACTACGGGGAGAAGAATCATTTGCAAAGGTATCACAGATGGCAGAATATGCAAGAAATGAAATTAATAATATCGGAGGATATTATGCATATGGAAAAGATTTGGTGAATGGAACAAGTATTTATGATTACGACGTAACCAAGCTTTCTATTTACACACTTGGAATTGGTTTGGCGGGAATTGAGGTATACGATCTTCTTCGTGATGAATATGATATTCAGATTGAATTTGGAGATATCTGCAATATATTAGCTTATATTTCTATTGGAGACCGTACTCAGGATATTGAGAGATTGGTAGGGGCACTTGCAGATATAGCAAGACTGTACAAAAAGGATAGAGCGGGCCTGTTATCTGGTGAATACATTTCACCTAAAGTAATAAAATCGCCTCAGGATGCGTTCTATGCAGAAAAGAAATCACTTCCAATTCGTGAAACTAAGGATTGTATTTCCGGAGAATTTGTTATGTGCTATCCACCGGGAATTCCTATTTTGGCACCAGGTGAGATGATAACAGAGGAAATAATTGAGTATATTATTTATGCAAAAGAAAAAGGATGCTCTATGCAGGGAACAGAGGATCCGGAAGTTGAACATTTAATGATACTAGTGTAAAAACTATTTGTGTAGGAGCATCACAAATAGTACTGATAGCAGAAGAGAAATCGCCTTCGCGAATTTCTCTTCGCTCCGTCGCAAAAAAATGCTCCGGATTGGAGATTGAAATGGAAATGTGGTTTTCAGAACTTCACACATCGAATGTGAAGTTATCAATGAGAATAGAAAAACAGCTTTTTTCGGGGAATAGTGATTGTCAGAGAATAGACGTTATGGAGTCGGTTGAATTTGGAAAGTTTTTGGCATTGGATGGTGAAATCCTTTTTTCGGAGAAGGATGAGTTCATTTATGATGAAATGGTAACCCACGTTCCAATGGCAGTACATCCAAATGTACGGGATGTACTCATTATTGGTGGTGGAGATGGTGGTGTAGCCAAGGAATTGATTCAGTATGATTCCATAGAAAAAGTAGATGTAGTTGAGCCGGATGAAATGCTGGTGGAAGTATGCAAAGAACATTTTCCGGAGCTTACAAGCGGCTTGGAGGATGAGAGAGTTAATGTGTATTATCAGGATGGACTCCGTTTTCTTCGCAGCAAGACAGAAGAATATGATTTAATAATAAATGATGCTACTGATCCATTTGGACATACGGAGGGATTATTTACAAAAGAATTTTATGGAAGCTGTTACAAAGCACTTAGGGAAGATGGAATTATGGTATATCAGCATGGAAGTCCTTTCTATGATGAGGACAAGACAGAATGTATGAAAATGCACAGAAAAGCATTTAAATCATTTCCTATAAGCCGTGTTTATCAGGCACATATCCCAACATGCTCATCAGGCTATTGGCTGTTTGGATTTGCATCAAAAAAATATCATCCTTTAAGAGACCTTAAGGTAGAGGAATGGAAAAAACGTAAAATAAATACCAGGTATTACACGACTAATTTACATAGTGGAGCATTTATGCTTCCAAAATATGTGGAAGAGATGCTTGAAGAGGAAGAAGATAAATTTTAGCAAAATTGGAGGAAATAAGATATGAGTAGAGTAATGATTATTGGATGCGGTGGAGTTGCTTCAGTGGCAATTGCAAAATGCTGTCAGAACAGTGAAGTGTTCACTGAAATTATGATTGCAAGCAGAACTAAATCAAAATGTGATGCAGTGAAGGAAAAATGGCAGGATAAAACTACAACTAAGATAACAACAGCGCAGGTTGATGCAGATGATGTAGATGCATTAGTTGAATTGATGAACGAATATAAGCCGGATGCAGTGCTAAATGTGGCACTTCCATATCAGGATTTGACAATAATGGATGCGTGTTTAAAGGCTGGTGTTGACTACATTGACACTGCTAATTATGAAGCAGAAAACACAGATGATCCGGAGTGGAGAAAAATATATGAAGCACGTTGTGAAAAAGAAGGCTTCTCTGCATACTTCGACTATTCATGGCAGTGGGCATATCGAGAAAAATTCCAAAAGGCCGGACTTACTGCATTACTTGGAACCGGATTTGACCCAGGTGTAACAAGTGTATATTCAGCATATGCATTGAAACATTATTTTGATGAGATAAATTATATTGATATATTAGACTGCAACGGCGGTGACCATGGTTATCCGTTTGCTACTAATTTCAATCCTGAAATTAATTTGCGTGAAGTTTCTGCACCGGGTTCTTATTGGGAAAATGGTCACTGGGTAGAAGTAGAAGCAATGTCAATTAAGCGTGAATATGATTTTCCGGAAGTAGGCGAAAAGGATATGTATTTACTTCATCATGAGGAAATCGAATCACTGGCACAAAATATTCCGGGAATTAAGCGTATCCGTTTCTTTATGACATTTGGACAGAGTTATCTTACTCATATGAAATGCTTGGAGAACATTGGAATGCTTTCTACTACACCAATAGACTTTGACGGAAAAGAAATTGTTCCAATTCAGTTTTTAAAAGCATTGCTGCCAGACCCTGCAAGCCTTGGACCAAGAACTGTTGGTAAAACTAATATTGGCTGTATTTTTAAGGGTATCAAAGATGGCAAGGAAAAAACAATATATATTTATAATGTGTGCGATCATCAGGAATGCTACAAAGAAGTAGGCTCGCAGGCTATTTCCTACACAACAGGAGTTCCGGCTATGATTGGAACGATGATGGTTGTATCAGGACTCTGGAAAAAAGCAGGAGTATTCAATGTTGAAGAATTTGATCCGGATCCATATATGGAAGCACTTAATAAATGGGGACTTCCTTGGGTTGTTTGTGAAAATCCAAATGAAGTAGAATAGAGATTTGAATTAAGAAGGAGACCTCAATGAAAATCCATGAACTTAAAACGCCTTGTTATGTAATTGATGAGGGACAACTTAAAAAGAATTTGGAAATATTAAGAGATGTTGAACAGAGCACAGGATGTAAGATTCTGCTTGCTCAAAAATGCTTCTCATGTTTTTATGAATATCCTTTAATTGGCTCGTATATAAGCGGAACAACTGCCAGCGGAATATATGAGGCGAGACTTGGATTTGAAGAAATGAATAAGGAAAATCATGTTTTTTCACCAGCTTATAAGGAAGATGATATAAGAGAATTGGCAAAGATTTGTGATCATATAATTTTCAATTCCTTATCACAGATAAAGAAATATCATAATCTTTGCAATGGAGTGAGTCTTGGAATTCGAATTAATCCAGAGTGTTCTACACAGGGTGACCACGCAATTTATGACCCATGTGCGAAGGGTTCTCGTCTAGGTGTTACTATTGAGAATTTTGAAAAGAATTTTTCAGAAGAAATGTATGAATATGTAGATGGACTGCATTTTCATACACTTTGCGAGCAAAATGCAGATGACCTTGCTAAAACATTAGATGCAGTAGAAGAAAGCTTTGGCAAATATCTTTATAAAATGAAATGGCTTAATTTTGGCGGCGGACATCACATAACAAGACAGGATTATGACGTTCAATTGCTTAAGAATTGCATACGCAGAATGAAAGAAAAATATGATTTGGACATATATTTAGAGCCTGGAGAGGCAGTAGCCTTAAATGCAGGATATTTGGCAGCAACTGTACTAGATGTGGTGGAGAATGATATTAGTACGTTGATTTTGGACGCATCTGCAGCATGCCATATGCCTGATGTGTTGGAGATGCCATATCGTCCACCACTTATGGATTCGGGCGAATTAGGAGAAAAGAAATTTGATTATCGCTTGTCGTCATTTACCTGTCTGGCAGGTGATATTATTGGAGACTATTCATTTGATAAGGAAATGAAAGAAGGAGACAAGCTATATTTCCAGGATATGGCCATATATTCAATGGTTAAAAATAATACCTTCAACGGAATTCCATTACCATCAATCGCAGTTATGGATGAGAATAAAGAATGCAAGGTTATAAGAAAATTTGGATATGAAGATTTTAAGGGAAGATTATCATAGAGTTCAGTAAGTGCTCATATTGGAGGAAAAATGAGAATAACAGACAATACACCGGCTCAGGATGGTTTCTATATGCCGGGAGAGTTTGAACCACAAAGTGGATGTATATTAATATGGCCCAAAAGACCAGGTTCCTGGCCGTTTGAAGCAAAAGCAGCAGGAAAGGTATTTGCACAAATAGCAAATAAATTATCAGAGTCTCAGGAAGTATATATGCTGACAGATTCGGACACATTTGATATTGCAAATAAATTATTGGATTCAAAAGTGCATTGCTTAATGATTGAGGCAAATGATGCATGGGCAAGAGATGTTGGCCCGACATTTGTGACAAATGGAAAAGAAATTCGAGGTATTAATTGGAGCTTCAATGCATGGGGCGGAGACTTTGATGGTCTTTACAAGGATTATGATAAAGATGATAAGGTTGCGGCGTGCTTTTGTAAGCAGCAGCAGCTTGATTACTATGATGCGGCTCCATTTGTACTAGAAGGTGGTTCCATTCATTCGGATGGAGAAGGAACGATTCTTGTTACTGAGACATGTCTATTAAGTAAGGGAAGAAATCCTGAACTTACCAAGGAAGAAATAGAACAGAAATTGAAAGATTATCTTGGTGCAAAAAAAGTAATTTGGCTTCCATATGGCATATATCAGGATGAGACAAATGAGCACGTAGATAATGTATGTGCATTTGTAAAACCAGGCGAAGTCGTTTTGGCTTGGACAGAAGATAAAAATGATCCACAGTATGAAATGTCATGTGCATGTATGGAAACATTAAATAGAGAAACAGATGCTAAAGGAAGAAAAATCACCGTACACAAATTGTTGATTCCTCAGAAACCAGTATGTATCAGTAAAGATGATTTGTCTGGATATATTTTTGAAGAAGGGGAAGACACAAGGGAGGAAGGTGAACGCCTTGCAGCCAGTTATGTGAATTTCTATATTGGAAATAAGGTTGTCCTTGTACCACAGTTCGATGACGTGAATGACTTAAAAGCTGTGGAGTGTTTGAGTAAATTGTTCACCGACAGAGAAATTGTTCCTGTTATGGCCAGAGAAATAATTATTGGCGGAGGAAATATTCACTGCATTACACAGCAGATTCCAAAGCTTGTAGATAAGGAGTAGCAAATGAAAAAAAATAGAATAGTTAATGTTGCAGCTGTACAGATGAGCTGTAGCACAAATGTAGCTGAAAATATTGAAAAAGCAGATAGAATGGTAAGAGATGCAGCGTCAAAAGGTGCGAATATTATATTACTTCCTGAATTATTCGAGCGTCAGTATTTTTGTCAGGAGAGAAGATATGAGTACTATGATTTTGCAAAAAGTGTAGACGAGAATGATGCTGTAAATCATTTCAAAAAGCTTGCAAAAGAATTGTCAGTTGTTCTTCCCATAAGCTTTTATGAGAAAGATGAAAATCGTCTATTTAATACAGTTGCCATAATAGATGCTGATGGAAGTAATCTTGGGATTTATCGAAAAACTCATATACCCGATGACCATTATTATCAGGAAAAATTTTACTTTGTACCGGGAGACACGGGCTTTAAGGTGTTTGATACGGCGTATGGCAAGATTGGTGTTGGGATATGCTGGGATCAGTGGTTTCCGGAAACAGCCCGCGCAATGGCTGTAAAAGGTGCAGAATTGCTATTTTATCCAACGGCAATTGGAAGCGAACCTATATTGGAGTGTGACAGTATGCCACATTGGAGAAGATGCATGCAGGGACATGCTGCAGCAAATCTCATGCCCGTGATTGCAGCAAATCGTATTGGCTTGGAAGTGGTAACTCCTTGTGAAGAGAATGGAAATCAGAAATCTTCGTTGACTTTTTATGGTTCATCATTTATTACAGATAATACAGGGGAGCTAGTGGCTCAGGCAGAACGCAGGGAAGAATGCGTGATTACTGCAAAGTTCAATCTTGGTGAGATGGCAAAAGATAGGCTATCTTGGGGGATATTTAGAGATAGAAGACCAGAGTGTTATGAGACATTAGTTAAGTAAAACATTGAAGAAATGCATAAAAATGCTGTATAAAACATTGAAGAAATGCATAAACCATTGTGAACAGGAGGTAAAACTATGTATTTTCAAAGAAAGGCATACAGAGAATTACTGAATTGGAAAGAAAATTATGCTGACAGATATGCTATGCTACTTGAAGGAGCCAGGCGAGTTGGAAAATCAACAATTGCTGAACATTTTGCTTGTAATGAATATAAATCATATATCTTAATTGATTTTTCAAAGACATCTAGGGAAATTAAAGATTGTTTTCAAGATATTAGTAATATTGATATGTTTTTTTTGCGATTACAGGCGGTAGCAGGTGTTGATTTGTTTCCCCATGAATCAGTAATCATATTTGACGAAGTTCAGTTATTTCCTATTGCAAGACAGGCAATTAAACATCTTGTAAAGGATGGAAGATATCATTATATTGAGACTGGTTCGCTAATTTCAATAAAAAAGAATGTACAGGATATACTGATTCCGTCTGAGGAAATGAAGATTCAAGTATATCCAATGGATTATGAAGAATTTTGTACTGCAACAGAAATGAATTATTCATTATTAAAAGAATTGTTTGCCATGAATAAAGGGATAGGTCAATCGGTGAATCGTAAGCTTATGCGAGATATTAGAATATATATGGCTGTTGGTGGTATGCCACAGGCAGTTGAAGCATATGTGAATGGTGCTAATTTTTCAATGATTGATCAAGTAAAGCGTCAGATTATAGAATTGTATGAAGAAGATTTTAAGAAAATAGATCAATCAGGTAGATTATCTGCAATGTATCACGCTATTCCGGCACAATTGTCAAAAGGTGTAAAGAGATATCGTGTATTTACTGCACTTGGTACAAGAAAGAAGGCAAAGGACGATAATCTTATATATGATTTGATTGATTCAAAGACTGTTTTACCTTGCTATAATTCTACAGATCCGAGAACAAGTTTATCATTATCAAAAGATATTGATAGCTATAAATTACATATTGCAGATACGGGATTGTTTGTAACATTAATGTTTATAGATAGACCGGTTACGGAAAATGAAATTTATGCAAAACTTTTATCAGATAAGTTTCCGGCTAATTTAGGGTATTTGTATGAAAATGTAGTAGCTCAAACCTTAGCATCAGCAGGAAGAGAATTGTATTATCATACATGGGAAAAAGAAGAGAGTACACATTATTATGAAGTGGATTTTTTGATTTCAAAGGGTGCAAAAGTATCTGCTATAGAAGTAAAATCTTCAGGTGTTGGAAAACATGAATCGCTGACAGAATTTACAAAGCGATACTCTAAGAATATACAAGATTGCTACATTATTTCTCAAAAAGATATAGACATAAAAGATAATTTGAAATATTTGCCCGTGTATTTGACATCTTTTTTGAGTAACTGAATAAATGCTAATCTAAGAATAATAAAATTCAGGTCTTCGTTAGAGGACCTGAATTCATATCTAAATATATGTAATGCCACTAATGGCATCCATTACTTCCACAGCTATGTCCTTCCTCATGTGCATGATGATTGCACATTGTATCAGGGTTGTAATTAAGCTTTCCCTGTAAGAAAGAAGCAACCTGTGCGTCAGCATCTCCACTGGCACCAGGATACAGCTCAATTCCTGCCTCAGCGAGAGCGTTTCTTGCACCACCGCCAATACCACCGCAGATAAGAACTGAAATACCACCGCCAAATAAGAAACCTGCCAGTGCTCCGTGTCCCTGACCATTGGTATCAACTATTTCTGATGAAATAACCTTTCCATCTTCAACTTCATATACCTTAAACTGTTCTGTGTGTCCAAAATGTTGGAATACCTGACCATTTTCATAAGTAACTGCAATTTTCATTTTGCTATCTCCTTTTCTAATGTTATTAGTACAATTGTTGCTGCTACATAGTTCATAATTCCCACCGGAAATCTTAAGAGTAGTCCCTTCAATGAGAAAACGCGCAATCTTTTTGCGGGCCTGAGCATAGAGCGACTGGATTGATGCTCGTGATACATTCATAAATGCTGCGGCATCCTGCTGGCTGTATCCTGAGTAGTCCATAAGTCTAATAACCTCATATTCATCTACTGAAAGAATAATGTCGATGTCTGCTGATGTAGATGAAGTAGGGTGAAATTCATTACATCCCGGCATAGAGCATATAATTCTGTTTTTGCTAGGTCGTGCCAAATGTATCACCTCCGTATAAAAAATAGTATAGACTTATTATTAGCATATGTCAATAACTTAGCAAAATTCACTTGACATATACCCATAGGGGGTATATAATCTGCATAAATAATTAATGGAGAAAGTGTGAATAGTGTGAAAGAAAATATATGTGAATGCAGTCATAAGACTAAGGAACGTTCCGAGAAGGAATATAAGGATTTAATTAACAGACTCAGCAGAATAGAGGGACAGATTAGAGGAATTAAGGGAATGGTTGAAAAAGATGCATATTGTATAGATATTATTACGCAGGTTGCAGCAGCCAGTGCAGCACTCAACAGCTTTAATAAGGTTTTGCTTTCAAACCACATAAAAACATGTGTAACAAGGGATATTAAAGAAGGAAATGAAGAAACAGTAGATGAGTTGCTGACAACTCTTCAGAAACTTATGAAATAGACAAGGAGTCGATTATGGAAAAATATACAGTCACGGGGATGAGCTGCGCTGCTTGCAGCTCAAGAGTAGAAAAGGCCGTATCAGCAGTTGATGGTGTAACAGAAGTCAATGTCAATTTGCTTACCAATTCTATGAATGTAGAAGGCGATGCTGACTCAGGTGAAATAATCAATGCAGTTGTAAATGCAGGATATGGAGCAAGCGTTAAAGGGACAGACAAATCAAAAGGTTCTACTGATAACAAGGCAGAGCTGGAAGATACAGCAACACCGGCACTTAAAAAAAGGCTGGTGGCTTCATTAATTTTTCTGGCTGTGTTGATGTATTTTTCAATGGGTCATATGATGTGGGGTTTTAAGATTCCTGATTATTTTACGGATAATCATGTTGCAATGGGAATTGTGCAGCTTTTGCTTGCAATAATAGTTATGGTAATTAATCAGAAATTCTTTATCAGTGGATTTAAGAGCTTATTGCATAGGGCACCAAATATGGACACCCTTGTGGCACTTGGTTCAGGGGCAGCATTTGTATATAGTGTGTATATACTTTTTGCCATGACAACAGCACAGGTTCAGGGAGATTCAGGAGCAGTCGTTTCATATATGCATGAATTCTATTTTGAATCAGCTGCAATGATATTAACACTTATTACCCTTGGAAAAATGCTAGAGGCAAGATCAAAGGGAAAGACTACAAATGCATTAAAAAGTCTTATGGAATTATCACCTCAGAATGCATGTATAATAAGAGATGGCAGGGAAATTATAATACCTGCTGTGGATGTTAATAAAGGAGACATATTTGTTGTGCGTCCCGGCGAAAATATTCCGGTAGATGGTGTAATCGTCGAAGGCTCCAGTGCAGTGAATGAATCAATGCTTACTGGAGAGAGTATGCCGGCTGATAAAAGTGAAGGTGATGAGGTATCAGCTGCAACACTGAATCAGTCAGGTTTTATCAAGTGTCGCGCTGTGCGAGTGGGTGAAGATACCACACTTTCACAGATAATACAAATGGTTAGCGATGCTTCTTCAAGCAAAGCACCAATAGCCAAAATAGCAGATAAGGTCTCGGGAATATTTGTTCCTACAGTTATAGTAATTGCATTGATAACCATAGCCGGATGGATGATAGCCGGATATGATATTGGATTTGCACTGGCAAGAGGCATATCAGTATTGGTAATAAGCTGCCCGTGTGCTCTCGGACTTGCAACACCGGTTGCAATAATGGTTGGAAATGGAGTCGGAGCCAGGGAAGGGATTATGTTTAAGAATGCGGCGGCTCTTGAAGAAGCAGGAAAGGTTAAGCTTGTTGCACTTGATAAGACAGGAACAATGACTACAGGAAATGTTGAAGTTACAGATATATTATCAGCAAATGGCGTAAGTCATGATGATTTAGTAAAAACTGCTTATTCATTGGAAATAAAGAGTGAACATCCACTATCTCTTGCCATAATTAATTATGCGGCTCAGCATAATATTACAGCAGAAGAAGTAAAGGATTTCATTGCTGTGGCAGGTAATGGACTTGAAGCGGTTAACAACAAAAAATCGGTAAGAGGTGGAAATTATAACTTTATATCTAAGTATGTAAATATTCCAAGTGAAGTAACAGAACAGGCCAATGCACTGGCATCACAGGGGAAAACACCACTTTATTTTTCAAGTGATGATAAATTTCTTGGATTGATTGCAGTATGTGATACTATTAAAGAAGAAAGCAGAGAAGCAATATCGCAGCTTAAAGGTCTTGGTATGCATGTTGTAATGCTCACCGGAGATAACGAGAGAACTGCAAATGCCATAGGAATGCAGGTGGGTGTAGATGAAGTTATTGCCGGAGTATTGCCTGATGGCAAAGAGCAGGTAATAGAGAAGCTTCAGAAAAATGGGAAGGTAGCAATGGTTGGAGATGGCATCAATGATGCACCGGCACTTACAAAGGCTGATACAGGAATAGCAATTGGAGCAGGTGCTGATATTGCAATAGATGCTGCAGATGTTGTTCTTATGAAGAGCAGACTCACAGATGTTGTTGCAGCAATAAGGCTAAGTAAGGCAACACTTAGAAATATTCACGAAAATTTATTTTGGGCATTTATATACAATATAATTGGAATACCACTTGCAGCAGGCGTATTTATAACTGCATTTGGGTGGAAATTAAATCCAATGTTTGGGGCAGCAGCAATGAGCTTTTCAAGCGTGTGCGTTGTAACTAATGCACTTCGTTTAAATTTTGCTAAAATATATATTAATAAAAAGAAGATAGTGTCAAATGATTTATGAAAAAACTGAGCAAAGAAAAAAGGCTCAGA